>JANPFZ010000366.1:0-9291 GCA_031423655.1 Polaromonas sp. | reverse complement strand
CGGCATGGTCTACAAGGGCAGCGTGCGCGTCGGCGGTGACCGTTTCGACGAAGCCATCATCAACTACATCCGCCGCAATTACGGCATGCTGATCGGCGAGCCGACGGCCGAGGCCATCAAGAAAAGCATCGGTTCGGCTTTCCCGGGCTCCGAAGTCAAGGAAATGGAAGTCAAGGGCCGCAACCTGTCAGAAGGCGTGCCGCGCAGCTTCACCATCTCCAGCAACGAGATTCTTGAAGCCCTGACTGACCCGCTCAACAACATCGTCAGCGCCGTGAAAAACGCGCTCGAGCAAACGCCGCCCGAACTCGGTGCCGACATTGCCGAACGCGGCATGATGCTGACCGGTGGCGGTGCGTTGCTGCGCGACCTGGACCGTTTGCTGGCCGAGGAAACCGGCCTGCCGGTGCTGGTGGCCGAAGACCCGCTGACCTGCGTGGTGCGCGGCTGCGGCATCGCGCTGGAACGCATGGACCGGCTGGGTTCGATCTTCACGTCTGAATAAACGAATAAACGCCGGCGCCTTGCAACTCATTTTTTTTCGCATCCAGGCCCACAAATATCTGGACACCGCAGGGCCAGCCTGACAGCGAACCATGCCTTTAGGAACCCTCGACAGATCGCCGCCGCCCTTCTTCAAGCAGGGGCCATCGGCGCAGTCCAAGCTGATGTTTTTCAGCGCGCTGTCACTGTTTTTGATGGTTGCCGACGCGCGCTTCAACATCACCCAACCGGTGCGGGCGGCATTGGCCACTGTGCTTTACCCCGTGCAGTGGGTGGCACTGCAGCCGGTCAATGCGGTGAAAGACGCCAGCACTTACCTTTACGGTCTTGAACAGGCTAAATCCAGCAGCGAAGAGTCCGGCAAAAAGCTTGCCCTGCAGTCGTTGCGGGCCAGCCAGGTGGAGCAACTCTCGCAAGAAAACAGCCGCCTTCGCAAGCTCCTCGGGCTGCGCGAACAGCTGGTCACGTCCGTCAAGGCCGCCGAGGTGCTGTATGACGCAGCCGACCCCTACACGCGCAAAGTCATCATCGACAAGGGCATGACCCAGGGGATTGAACTCGGCTCGCCGGTGGTCGATGACCTCGGCGTGCTGGGTCAGGTGACTCGCGTGCATCCCCTGGTCAGCGAAGTGACGCTGCTGATTGACCGCGAACTGGCGATTCCGGTGCTCAATGTGCGTACTGGCGCCCGCAGCGTGGCCTATGGCGACCCAAGCCTTGGCGGCAGCGGGCTGGAGTTGCGCTTCATGGGCAGCAACTCGGACCTGCAGGTAGGCGATTTGCTCACCACCAGCGGTGTCGACGGTGTCTATCCGCCCGGCTTGCCAGTCGCCAAAATCAGCAAAATCGAGCGGCGGGCCGAGTCGGCGTTTGCCAAGATTTATTGCACACCGCAGGCGCTGGTCTCGGGCGCCCGGCATGTGATGGTGGTCACGCCTGGTTCTAGCCAGATACCGCCCCGGCCGGAACCCCCGGCTGTCGCTACGCCGCAGAAAAAAAAGGCCAGCAAATGATCGAGCAAGGATTGACAACATGATCATGCGATCGGGCCAGCAATTGCTGCTGCCTGCCAATCCGGTCTTCATCTGGTCCAGCCTGCTTGCCGCCCTGCTGCTGAACATGCTGCCGCTGGGGCGCGTGCCCTGGATGCCCGATTTTCTGGCGCTGGTGCTGGTGTTCTGGAACGTACACCAGCCGCTGCGTGTGGGCATCGGCGTCGCCTTCATGTTTGGACTGGCGATGGATGTTCACCAGACGTCGCTGTTGGGCCAGCATGCGCTGTCGTACACCGCCCTGAGTTTTCTGGCGGCCATGATTCATCGTCGTTTACTGTGGTTCACGGTGCCGTCGCAGGCGGTGCAGGTGCTGCCGCTGTTCGTGCTGGCCCATGCGGTCGAGCTGATCATCCGCCTGATCGGTGGCGGAATTTTCCCCGGCTGGATATTGCTGGTGGCGCCGGCTGCAGAAGCCCTGCTGTGGCCGCTGGTTAGCATTTTGTTGCTGGTTCCTCAGCGCCGCGCGCCTGATCGGGATGAAAATAGGCCCCTCTAGATATGGCCCCCACGCTTTTCACTTCGTGTAATACGCTGCCCCCCGAGGGGGCCGCTGCGCCTGCGGCCCGGCGAAGCCGGTTCCGCGGCCCCTGCTTGCAGCTTCCCGATCAGCTAGCGCTTGGAGTCCGTTTTCCCAAGCTTGAGCCGCAGGGCCGGCTTTGCCGGACTGCAGGCGGGCGGCCCCCTCGGGGGGCAGCGAACCACACGCAGTGGGGAGCGTGGGGGCCATGACCGAACTCCGCAACGTTGAAGCCGACCTGTCGCGCTTTCGTGCGCGCGTGCTGGTCGCCAGCCTGGTCGTGCTGAGCGCTTTTTCAATCCTGGTCGCGCGGCTGGTTTATCTTCAGGTTCACCGGCATACCGACCTCAGCGAGCAAGCCGAAAGCAACCGCACCGCCATCGTCCCCATCGTGCCGAACCGCGGGCAGATTCTTGACCGCAATGGCGTGGTGCTGGCGACCAACTACTCGGCCTACACGCTCGAAATCATGCCGTCCCGCGTCAGCAGTGTGGAAGAAACCATCGCTGCGCTGGAGAAGGTGGTTGATATTCAGCCGCGCGACAAAAAGCGTTTCAAGCGCCTGCGCGAGGAATCAAAAAGTTTCGAATCCCTGCCGATTCGCACGCGCTTGACCGACGAGGAAGTGGCGCGTTTTGCGGCCCAGCGTTTCCGTTTTCCCGGGGTCGACATCAAGGCACGTCTGTTCCGCAGCTACCCGCATGGCGAGCTCGGCAGCCATGTGATTGGCTATATCGGCCGCATCAACCAGGCTGAAAAAGAAGTCATCGAAAGTGGCGACGACGAAGGCAATTACCGTGGCACCGACTACATCGGCAAACTGGGCGTTGAGCAAAGCTTTGAGCAGCAGCTGCACGGCCACACCGGCGTCGAGCAGGTCGAAACCTCGGCCGGCGGCCGGGCGGTGCGCAACCTCGCGACCAGCCCCGCGACGCCCGGCGACACGGTCATGCTGTCGCTCGACATCCGGCTGCAGAAGCTGGTCGAAGACATGTTCGGCGACCGGCGCGGCGCACTGGTCGCGCTCGACCCGCGTACCGGCGACGTGCTGGCTTTTGTCAGCAAGCCGACGTTCGACCCCAACCTGTTTGTGGACGGCATCGACACCGAGAGCTGGCAGGCGCTGAGCCAGTCGCTCGACAAGCCGCTGCTCAACCGGGCGTTGCGCGGCACCTATCCGCCAGGCTCGACCTACAAGCCCTTCATGGCCATGGCGGCGCTGCAGACCGGCAAGCGCGCGGCCGGCACGGTGATCCAGGACAACGCCAACTACACCTTTGGCGGACACACGTTTCGCAGCCACGGCGATCACGGCCTGGGCGCGGTTGACATGTACAAGTCCATCGTCAAGTCAAGCAATGTGTACTACTACTCGCTGGCAAATGAACTGGGCGTTGACGCCATGCACGACTTCATGAAGCCGCTCGGCTTCGGGCAGATCACCGGCATCGACATCAACGGCGAAGTGCGCGGCGTGCTGCCCAGCCAGGACTGGAAGCGCAAGGCCTACAGGCGGCCCGAGCAGCAAAAATGGTACCCGGGCGAGACCATTTCACTGGGTATCGGGCAAGGCTACAACACCTTCACCATGCTGCAACTGGCGCAGGCCACGGCGGTACTGGCCAACAACGGCGTCAAGCACAAGCCGCGACTGGTCATTGGCACGCAAGACCCGATGACGCGCGTCATGCGGCCGCTGCAGGCCGAGGCGCCGATTGATCTGGGCTACAAACCCGAGCACGCGGCCATCATTCGCAAGGCGCTGGTGGGTGTGACGCAAGAGGGCACGTCGGCCAGAGTCTTCGCCGGCGCCGGCTATTTGTCGGGCGGAAAAACCGGCACCGCGCAGGCTGTGACGATCGGCCAGAAAGACAAATACAACGGCGCCAAGATGGAAGAATTTCAGCGTGACCACGCGCTGTATATGGCCTTCGCACCCGCCGACAATCCGCAGATTGCGCTGGCCGTGATTGTCGAAAACGCCGGCTGGGGCGCTGGCGTGGCAGCTCCGATTGCGCGCCGCGTTTTTGACCTTGCGCTACTCGGCCAGTACCCGAGTGAAGAAGACATGCTTGCCGTGCAGAAAGGCCTGGCCGCAGCCCCGACCGGAAAACCCCGCATGGCCGCCGACATGGTGGGGGCGCTGGTGCCCGGTGCAGGCGGAGACATGTCGGCCGGGGCGCTGGCACCGGCGGCTTTGGGCGCGCAGGCTGCAGTGTCCGCAGCCCACCCCGCCAGCGCGCCAAAAGCTGGCGATATCAAAGCCATCCAAGCCGTCAAGGCAGTCAAGGCTGCTGGCGCCGTTCGCCCTACCCGGACGGGCAAGAAAGCCGCTGCCGAGGCAAGAGCGGATGCACCCCAGGCGTCGGCAGCGCCTTTTGCCACGCCGCGGGCGAATCCTGACTAGCGACTCGACCGCTGCGCGGATCAACACCGCGCACGGTCTGACGCATGGTCGCTTCTTTATTTATAGCAAGAAATGAAGTAAATGCGTGGGCTAGAGTACGTTTATTTTATTCATCAGGAAAAAGATGCGCATAAAAAAAGCGCTGGGATTGCCAGCGCTTTGACGGAAAAGCAGCTTGTGGTCTGCCTTCCCGCTTGAGTCTCTCGTCTCTTCACGTGTCTTTTTTATCGCTCTCTCGTGTCTCCTCTGCTCCTCGCGGGCTTAGCACCCTGGCACACCCGCAATGGCATGACTGTAGCTTCAGCCGCATCGCACGGTATTGGGGCTTTCCCCCTCCCGGACGCCTGGAAGCTCGGTGCTACATCAAACCCCCGCCTGAATCCACTCAGCGGCTTTCTCCGCAATCATCAGCGTCGGTGAGTTGGTGTTGCCACTGGTGATCAGCGGCATCACGCCCGCATCAACCACGCGCAGGCCGGTCACGCCGCGCACGCGCAGGTGGGAATCAACGACGGCCATCGGGTCGTCGGCGCGCCCCATCCTGGTTGTGCCGACCGGGTGAAAAATCGTCGTTGCAATGTCGCCGGCCAGCCGCGCAAGCTCTTCGTCGGTCTGAAATTGCACGCCGGGTTTGAACTCTTCGGGCTGGTATTTCGCCAACGCGTCCTGGCCCACAATGCGGCGCGTCACCCGCAATGAATCGGCCGCCACCTGCCGGTCTTCGGCTGTGCTCAGGTAGTTGGGCGCAATCGCTGGCGCGTCCTCAAAGCGCGGGCTCTTGATGTGCACGGTGCCCCGGCTGGTCGGGTTCAAATTACAGACACTTGCTGTAAAGGCATTGAAGCCGTGCAGCGGTTCGCCAAAGGCTTCGAGCGACAGCGGCTGCACGTGGTATTCAATGTTCGGGTAGGGCTGGTCAGGCGAGGAACGCGTGAATGCACCAAGCTGCGAAGGCGCCATGCTCATCGGCCCGGTGCGCTTCAATGCGTATTCAAGCCCGATGCGTGCCTTGCCCCACAGCGAGCTTGCCATGGTGTTCAGTGACAGGCCCCAGCCGCTGCCCTGCACCTTGTAGACCGAACGAATCTGCAAATGGTCCTGCAAATTCGCACCGACACCAGGCAAATCGCATTTCACATTGATGCCGTGTTGCTTGAGCAATGCACCGGGTCCAATACCCGACAGCTGCAATATCTGCGGTGAGCCGATGCTGCCCGCGCACAAGATTACTTCGCCGGTTTTGCCGGCTGAATCGCGCGTGGCCATTGGAACGACTTTTTCATGGCCGGTCCAAACCTCCACGCCGGTGCAGCGCTGGCTACCGTCAGGCTGCGCCTCTAACACCAGTTTGCTTACCTGCGCGTTGGTCCACAGCTCGAAATTGGGCCGGGCAAAACAGGCCGGCCGCAAAAAAGCCTTGGCGGTGTTCCAGCGCCAACCGTCTTTTTGATTCACTTCAAAGTAGCCCACGCCTTCATTGCTGCCACGGTTGAAGTCGGCCGTGGCCGGAATGCCCGCCTGCTGCGCCGCTTCGGCAAACGCATCGAGAATGTCCCAGCGCAGGCGCTGCTTTTCAATCCGCCATTCGCCGCCTGAATTGCGGTGCCGCAATATTTTTTGATATGCGCTGGTCTTGTCTTGCATCAACGCCGGTGCGGTGCCGCGCGCGCCGTGCATCGCGTCGGCGCCCTTGTAGTGGTCTTCGTGCAGCTTGAAATGCGGCAGTGACTTGTCCCAGCGCCAGTCGTCGTCGCCTGTCAGTTGTGCCCACTGGTCGTAGTCGCGGGCCTGGCCACGCATGTAGATCATGCCGTTGATGCTGGAGCAGCCGCCCAGTGTTTTGCCGCGCGGATAACGCAGCGAGCGGCCATTGAGCCCGGCGTCCGGCTCGGTGTTGTAGAGCCAGTCGGTGCGCGGGTTACCGATGCAGTGCAGGTAGCCGACCGGAATGTGAATCCAGTGGTAGTCGTCCTTGCGGCCGGCCTCGATCATCAATACGCGTTTGGACGAGTCCGCACTCAGGCGGTTGGCCAGCAGGCAGCCTGCGGTGCCGCCGCCAATGATGATGTAGTCAAAAATAAGGGTGGCGTCTTGCATGAAGTGCTTTTGTTGCGAGAAAAATGTATTCGGTCCGCACCGCATGAGCCCTGCATGAGCGCTGCAGGTGCGCTGCAGTTACGCTGCGTACGGACTCGATTGTGGCAAATCCTGGCGCCCGCATCGCAAGGAGTTACCCGCTTCTGATGCACCGCCTCGCTGGCTAAGGAAGCGCGGTTTTATTCGCGCGCCACGATGAATAGATCCGCGCTTCCTAAGCTTTCCCGGCCCGCCCGCGTTCGCGTCGGCCCGCCAAAAGCCGACTTCGCACGACAGCCAGCGCCTTGTAGGAGCACAGCGATAGTGTTGCCCGAGCGAACGCGTTTGTGTGTCAAGCAGTTACCATTTCATTCTTTCACGGCACAGTGCGCAGCTGCTTTCCGCTGCATATCCGCCAATACCCATGGATACCGAAACTCCCCGCGTCGAACAGCAGGTCACCCCCGAAGGCACGCGGCTTCTTGCTCTCGGCGCCTGGACGGCTGCCGACTTGACCGGAAAGACCGCCTGGAACAGCCTGATGGCACAGCTGCAACTGCTGCCAGCCGGGGCAGGCGATACGCGTGCAGCTGCAACGAGCCACTGGGACCTGCGGCAACTGGCCAAACTCGACTACCTCGGCGCGCAGGTGCTGTGGGCGCATTGGGGCCGGGCGTGGCCGGCGCAGCTGGACACCGAGCCCGATCAGCGCGCCATGCTGGAGACAGTCGCCAGCTTCACCTGCAGCCCGCCCAGGGCGCCCCAGGTCGCGTGGAGCGCACCCATCCTGGCGCTGGGCGGCCGGCTGCTGGCCCTGCTCGGCCATGCCAGGGGCCTGGTGGGCCTGATTGGCCAGCTGCTGCTCGATGTCATTCGGCTGTTCAGGCGGCCGCAGCAGGGGCCGTGGCGCGATGTATCGGGCCATCTTTTTCATATGGGCGCCACCGCGCTGCCGATCACCGCACTGGTCGGATTCCTGATCGGCGTGGTGCTGGCCTACCTGATTTCGCAGCAGCTGCGGCAGTTTGGCGCCGACGCATTCATCGTCAATATTCTGGGTATATCGCTGATCCGTGAACTCGGCCCCGTGCTGGCCGCCATTTTGATTGCCGGGCGCACCGGCTCTGCCATCACGGCACAAATTGGTGTCATGCGCGTCACCGAAGAGCTCGACGCGATGCGCGTCATGGGTATTGCGCGTGGCTTCCGGCTGGTCATGCCGCGTGCGCTGGCGCTGGCCGTGGTGATGCCGCTGATCAGTGTCTGGACGACGCTGGCCGCGCTGCTCGGCGGCATGCTGGCGGCCGATGTGTCGATGGGCGTGACGCCCGCATTTTTTATCAATGCCTTGCCAGCGGCCGTCAGCGTGTCCAACCTGACGCTGGCGACGGCCAAGTCGGTCGTGTTCGGCCTGTTGATTGCGCTGGTTGGTTGCCACTACGGCCTGCGCGTCAAGCCCAATACCGAAAGCCTGGGGCAGGGCACGACCGCGTCGGTGGTGACGTCGATCACCGTGGTGATTCTTGTCGACGCCTTGTTCGCGGTCCTGTTCAAGAACATTGGCACATGACCGAAGCTGTCGTTGAAATAAAGAATCTGTGGACCGTGTTTAAAAACGGCGACAAGGAAGCGGTGATCCACAAGGATCTGGACCTGACGGTGGAGCGCGGCGAGGTGCTGTCGCTGGTCGGTGGTTCGGGCACCGGCAAAACCGTGCTGCTGCGCCAGATGCTGGGGCTGGAGCATCCGGCGAAGGGCGAGATCACGGTGCTGGGTCGGCCAGTCGCCGAACTCGGCCGGCGCGGCGCGGCCAGCAAGGTCGGCATGCTGTTTCAGCAGGGCGCGTTGTTTTCGGCTTTCACCGTGCTCGAGAACATCTCTTTTCCGCTGCGTGAACTCAAAACCCTGCCGACCAGCTTGATCCGTGAAGCCGCCATGGTCAAGCTGCAAATGGTCGGTTTGAGCCCCGATGTAGCCGACAAAATGCCCAGTGATTTGTCGGGCGGCATGATCAAGCGCGTGGCGCTGGCACGCGCCCTCACGATGGACCCGCCGCTGCTGCTGCTCGACGAACCCACGGCCGGGCTGGACCCGGAAAGCTCTGACAGTTTCGTCACACTGCTGCGTGCGCTGCACAAAGGCATGGGCCTGACGGTGGTGATGGTGACGCACGACCTGGACACGCTGTTCGAGCTCAGCACCCGCATTGCCGTGCTGGCGAACCAGAGGGTCATCGTCTGCGACGTGCCCAAACAGGTGGTGGCATTTCCGCATCCGTTTATTCACGAATTTTTTCTGGGCGAACGCGGGCAGCGCGCGATGGCACTGCTCCGCGAATACCCGTTTACTGTTTGAAAGGATCCGATCATGGAAAACAAAGCCCACGCGCTCGCTGCCGGCGCGTTTGTACTCGTCATCACGGCGCTGCTGGCGCTGCTGGCGGTCTGGCTGACGCGTGACAACACCCAGCGCGACCTGTACGAGATGAGCACCAGTGAAACCATCTCGGGCCTGCAGCCGCAGGCGCCGGTGCGCTTTCGCGGCGTGCCGGTGGGCAAGGTCGAACTGATTGGTTTTGATGACAAGGTCAAGGGCAATGTGCTGGTGCGGGTGTCGATTGACCGCAGCGCACCGGTCACCAAGTCGGCCTACGCCACCGTGGCTTCGCAGGGCGTGACCGGGCTGGGTTTTATCCAGCTTGACGACGAGGGGGAATCGGCCGAGCGGCTGGT
>JANPFZ010000365.1:0-3074 GCA_031423655.1 Polaromonas sp. | reverse complement strand
GTCGCCAGCGTAACCGGCGCCTGATCCGATGCGGAAGGGTTTCATGAAATGCCCGGTCGCGTGTCGGCCATCAGGCTTGGGTCTTTTGCGCTGCGAACACCCGCGCAACGACAGCGTCAGCGCTCAGGCGCACATAGGAGGGGGCGGTTGCGGAGTGGAAGGTAAGCATTCCGCATGATAAATCGACACGCTGGCCAACCCGAAAACGGGACCAGAACGTTCACGAAATTCAGCGCTTCCGATGGCACATGTCACCGTCAACCGCCGGTAGAGCTGGTTTTATTGCTATTCCTTTAATAGCTGCTTGCGCAAGCATTACTTGGGCTACAGGCCTGTTTGATTAAAAACTACAGCAAATCGCCGGCTACGTAGTACCAGCGTCCGGGCGAGACGCCATCTTTGACGAAGCGGCTGCGCTCATGCAGTCGAACGGCGGCGGTACCGGGGCTTTTTTGCCGCGCGACGAATTCGACTTCGGCCTGCGTTTCGTCCAGCACGCGATGCTGCCGCACCTCCAGCCCCAGCCATTTCACAGCGGGATCAAACTCAATCGTCAGCGGGCGGCGGCTGATGTGCCAGGTGGCCAGCAGGTAGTTGGCGCGTTCCAGCACGAAGGCGGTGTAACGCGAGCGCATCAGCGACTCGGCATCGGGTGCCGGCGTGCCCGCAAAGTCGTCGAGCCAACGGCCACAACAGTGCGCATAGGCCAGCGGGCGCCTGGCGCCATCAAGCTTGCCGCAGGGACAAAACTGGGCGCTCGTGACCAGGCTCATCCCTCGGCGAGAAACGGCAGCAGATGCTCAAGCAACACGGCCGGCTGTTCCTCAGCCATCCAGTGGCCACAATGGTCGATCACCCCGCCGCGCACATTGCCCCCCAGCCGCTGCAACGATTGCAACACTTCCATGCCCCGCCCCCAAGCGTTGTTGCCGCCCAGCGCCAGCACCGGCATCGGCAGCTTGAAGGTCTTGGCGATGGCTTCGTTGTCTGCGATGTCGCGGGCAAGATTGCGGTAGTAGGAGAACCCCGCACGCAGAGCGCCCGGCTGGCTGTAGACACGCAGGTATTCGGCGATGTCCCCGGCAGACAAGGCGTTCGGGTGATGTCCCCAATTGCGATAGAACCAGCTGAAATAGATGTCCTCGCGCCCGGCAATCAAGGCTTCGGGCAGGTCGGCCGTCTGATGAAATGCGTGGTGCCAGCGTCGGCCACCCTGGCTGAAATTGGTGCTGCCGTCGCCCGGAATGGTCACGTCAAGCACGGCCAGCTTGCGCACCGCTTCCGGATGCGCTGCCGAGAGGGCATAAGCGGTGGGGCCGCCCCAGTCATGGCCGACCAGCATGAATTGCGTGAGACCCAGATGGTCGTGCAGCAGCCGCCAGATGTCATGGGCTATGGTTTTTTTGTCATAGCCTTCGAGCGGCCGGGACGAATCACCCAGGCCACGCAGATCAGGTGCGATCACCCGGTATTTCGTGGACAGCTCGGGCATCACGTGGCGCCACGCATACCAGCTTTGCGGCCAGCCGTGCAGCAGCACCACGGGAAAGCCCGCGCCGGCCGTCACGTAGTGCAGTTGAACATCGCCCAGATCGGCGTAATGGTGTGACAGGTCAACGGCAGGCAATGAAGGGGTCATGGTGATGTTTCCTGGTGGATGGAAATGGATGGCAGTGCTCCGGCGGCGGAAGACGCTTGCGCAGCGGGTAGTTGATGCGCGCGCGCGCATCAAGCCTTGTCGGTCTTTGGCTGTTTCTGTGCCTTGCGCTCTTCCAGGGTTTCTGTGGGCGCGCCTTGCGTGAGCCATTCAGCGTAACCACCATCGATGTGCGCGACGTTGGTCATGCCCATGTCCTGCAGCGTCTTGGCCGCCAGCGCACTGCGCCAGCCGGCGCCGCAAAACAGGATGAATTCCTTGCTCTCGTCGGCAAACAAGGGCTTGAAGTAAGGCGAGGCCGGATCGACCCAGAATTCCAGCATGCCGCGGGGCGCGTGGAAAGCGCCGACGACCGTTCCGCCGGTGAGTTCGCGCACGTCGCGAATATCGACGATCTGCACCGTCGGGTCGCCCAGCCTGGCTTTCACTTCATCGACCGAATACGTGGTGACCTCGGCCATGGCCTCATCGACGAGGGCGCGGAATCCTTTGGTGATGGGCATGGTTCTTTTCCTGGACAGGTATCAGGCCAGCGCCCGCTGAATAATGATCTTCTGCACGTCAGAGGTGCCTTCATAAATCTGGCATACACGCACATCGCGGTAGATGCGTTCGACCGGAAAGTCGCTGACGTAGCCGTAACCGCCCAAAGTCTGTATGGCGGCGCTGCAGACCTGCTCGGCGATTTCACTGGCAAACAGCTTGGCCATGGCAGCTTCTTTCAGGCACGGCAAGCCGGCATCGCGCAGGCTGGCGGCGTGCCAGATGAGTTGTCGCGCGGCTTCCAGTTTGGTAGCGCAATCAGCCAGCCTGAATCCCACCGCCTGGTGATTGAAAATTGCCGTGCCGAAGCTCTGGCGCTCTTTTGAATACGCCAGCGCAAATTCAAACGCGCTGCGCGCCATGCCCACGCTTTGCGCGGCGATGCCAATGCGCCCGCCTTCGAGCGCCCCCAGCGCGATCTTGTAGCCTTCGCCCTCGTTGCCGATCAGGTTCTCGGTCGGAACGCGACAGTTGTCGAAATTGATCTGCGCCGTGTCACTGGAGTTCTGGCCCAGCTTGTCTTCCAGTCGCGCGACCGTGTAGCCGGGCGCATCGGTCGGCACGATGAAGGCGCTCATGCCCTTCTTGCCCGCGCCCTTGTCGGTCACCGCAATCACGATGGCCGCGTGGCCGTTTTTGCCGCTGGTGATGAATTGCTTGACACCGTTGATGACATAGCCGTCGCCGTCTTTCACCGCCGTGGTGCGCAGTGATGACGCGTCGCTGCCCACATGCGGCTCTGTCAGGCAGAACACGCCGAGCATGTCTCCCTGCGCAAGCTTTGTGAGCCACTGTTTTTTCTGCACCGCATTGCCGTAGCGCATCAGGATGGCGTTGACCGGGCAGTTGGTCACGCTGATGGCCGTGCTGGTGC
>JANPFZ010000364.1:0-5193 GCA_031423655.1 Polaromonas sp. | reverse complement strand
CTTGCGTGACTGGCATGGGGTCGATTTGAGTGAAGCGCGCATGGTAGGCCGCAGCGCACGCAGCACGACTGCTAGCGCATGAAGCTCCACCACATACTGAAACACCTGAAAATCGGCACGCAAAAACCATCATGAGAAAATAACTGCTATTTATTTAATAGCTTATTAGTCAATGATCTAAGGGGCTGCAGTGCTTTTTAATGCTCAGACGCAGGCTGAGATCTTGGCGCTCAGCGCGGTGTCTGCGCTGCCCATGTCCTTCGTCGTGGTTGGCGCCAGCGCGGTTGCAGGCGGTTCGGCGCAGGGAAAAGTCCCGCCCTGATGCATTGCTCGCTCCAGACGGAATTTTCTGACATAGGTTTAAGGAAAAAAGCCTCTAGCTCAAGCTAGACGTGTGCAGACAGCTACTAAACTAATAGCAGCTGATTGCTTATATCGACCTGCCAAAAAACGGGTGAGACGGGTCGTTGTAGCCGTGGGTGGAAGCATGGCCAGGCGCGACGAGTGCGTTGATGAAGGCTTCGTCGTCCTGGTCCAGCACCAGATCGACAGCGGCATAAACGTCTTCGAGATGGGCCAGCGTACGCGGTCCGACGATGACCGAGCTGACCAGCGGGTTGGCCAACACCCAGGCAGCGGCAAACTGGCCGGGAGCGATGCCTTTGGCTTCGCAGCGCGCCTTGAGCTTTTGCGCGATCACCAGTGACGCTTCGCGAAACTCGGTTTCCAGAATTCGCTTGTCGCCACTGCCGGCGCGCGTGCCCTCGGCGGGCGGCTGGCCGGGTGGGTACTTGCCGGTGAGCACGCCGCGCGCCAGCGGGCTGTAAGGAACAACGCCCAGACCGTAGTACGCGCAGGCCGGCAAAATCTCAACCTCTGGGCCTCGGTTGAGCAGGTTGTAACAGGGTTGGCACACGGCCGGTTGCGGAACGCCGAACTGCTTGCAAAGATGAACCACTTCAGCGATGCGCCAGCCGCGAAAGTTCGACAGGCCAAAGCTTCGAATTTTGCCGGCGCTAATCAGGTCGCCCAGCGCACGCACCGCTTCTTCAAGGTTTTCCTCGTGGTAGTCGCGGTGCAGGTAAAGGATGTCGAGGTAGTCGGTTTGCAGGCGCGCCAGCATGGCGTCGGACTGCTGCATCAGCCAGCGGCGCGAATAGTGGCCCTCGTTCACCGCCTCGCTGACCGGATTGCCCAGCTTGCTGGCCAGCACCCAGTGCTGACGCTGGCCGGCCAGCAGATTGCCCAGGTCTTTTTCAGACGCGCCCTTGTTGTAGACATCGGCGGTGTCGATGAAGTTGATGCCGTGTTCATGCGCCGACGCGACGATACGCGCTGCCTCTTCAAACGGCGTCTGCTTGCCGAACATCATGGTGCCGACGCACAGCGTGGACACTTTCAGGTTGCTGGTACCAAGGCGGCGATATTGCATGGGATCTCCTTGAGGAACGCGTTTACAGCAAGATGCTAGGGAGCAAGCCGCTCCACGAGGTATTCCTGGGCGTAGAAATAGGTTTCAGGTGTTTTGAAGGCGGCCGTCGTGCCGTCTTTTTCGTCCTGACGGGAACGCAAGTCCCAGCGCATGTCGATGATGCGGCACTGCGTACAGGGCGCTTGCCGGACGCGCCGCTGCACCAGGGCATAGCGGTGCGTTTTCAGCAGCTCATCGACGTTGTCGTAGTCAACTGGCTGCTCGGCAAAATAAGGCACGACTTTGACGCCGGTGATGATGAATTCGTAGCGCTCAAAATGACCATTGAAGTTGCTGGGCACGGCGACCGGCTGGCCCTGCAACAAGGCATTTGTCTCGGGCTTGAAACGCGCAAGCCGACCATTGAAAGGCTCCGTGGCCCAGGCCAGTGCAAACAGCACGGAAACCCCCGCCAATGCGGTGACAGGGCGTGTCCATCCCTGTTTGAGCAGACCCGCCACGCAGGCCACGATGATGACAACAAGGAAAACCCAGTAAGCCGGTGAATACAAGCTCTGGTCTTGAGTCGCACGAATAGCCCCGTAAGCGATCCAGCCCATCGCCGCAGCGCCCACTGCACACATCACCAGCGACAGGCCGAACCAGATGCGCCCGGTGCGGTGCCAGTACAGCGCCATCAATACCGCCAGCGCGGGCATGGCGGGGATCAGGTAGCGCGTCGAGCGCTGGTTCGGAAGCATGAAGACCAACGCCAAGCCCAGCATCCACAGCCACATGATTTTTTCGGCGTCACTGACGGGGGTTTTCTTGCGATACGCCTTCCAGGCCGCCGCCATGCAACCGACGGAAACCGGCAGCAGGAAAAGCGCGTTGGAGAAGTAGCCGGTCAGGATGGTGATGAAGCCGTTGCTGCTGAACGCCACCTTGAGGTAGCCCGGCGACGACTTGAACTTGCCAGCGTTTTCACCGACGACAAATTCGCGCCACACCTCGCCCGGCTGCGGGTCCAGCGCAAACCACAGACCGAACAGGCTAAGGCCCAGCGCGCAGATGGCGAAGACCTTGAGTCCGTCGGTGAAGACGCCGTGCCTGAACGGATTCCACAGCGGTTTTTTCGCACCGACGCTTTGGTAGCACAGCGCCAGCGCAAAGCCGGCGGGCACCACCATCGCGAAGGATTTGTAGAGGCTGCCGATGCCCAGCGCCAACCCGGCCAGCAGCGGAAACGTCCAGCGCGACGCCATCAATTTCGCCGGTGACCAGGCCAGCGCGAAGAAGATGCCGAAGAGCCAGAAGGTTTCCGGCGCGCTCGTCATGTAAGGGCGGCCGTAGCGGTAGGTGGTGAAAAACGAGAGATAGACAATCGCCGCGATTGCACCCATCGACACGGCATGGCCTTGATGACGGTCCGGCGTTGCGTTAGACATCTTTGCGCTGTCCCCTGCGCGTTCGCTGCGAATAATTTTCCAGGTCAGTAGTCCCACCATCCCTGCAATCGCCCAGGTGTAGGCGATGCTGGGCAGGCGCAATCGCAGCAGCGTCCAATGCGCGCCCCAGTCGCCTGCGACCAGGGCTTGCCAGAACAAGACCGGTGGCTTGGTGTTGCGCATGAAATCGAAGGAGGAGACCAGCGGCAACCAGTGACCGCTGGCAGCGGTCAGGCGCGCGATGTGCGCGTAAACCAGCTCATCGCCATTGCGCGGAATATGGTCGCCACCGAGCCCCAATAGATAGCCCAGGGCCACGGCAATGGCAAGTGCAACCCAGCGGTAATTAACGGGACTGAGGCTTGTCATTGGGTTGAGGTTTGTCATGCAGCTCGGCGGACGGGGACGCTGCGGCCCCAGGGTTTTGAACTCCTGCGCGTCGACGGCGAAAGGTCATCCGGTCGTTGGCGACAAAACTGAACAGACTCGCCAGCCCGATAGCCACCAGATTGGCGATGAGGTAGTGCATGGACAGGGCCAGCCATTTCGTCAGCAGCGACTGCACGACGATGGCCAGACCTGCGGCCATGACGTATTTGGAAAACAAAAACAGCACGGAATGATGCAGGTCACGGCGCCGGTCGCGCCACGTCAGGCGGCGGTTCCAGTAAAAATTGCTGATCGTAGCCAGGGTGATCGCCAGCGCAATCGAAAAATTCAGCCGCGTGTGGAAGTCGGAAATGCCGCGCAACAAAAACTCTTGAGCCGCATACAGCACGGCCACATTGATCACCGTCCCACTGGCACCCACCACGCCAAACTTGATGAAGCGCCAGCGCGCCATCGGTTGCAGCCGTTCCGGCAGTCGGCTGACGACCGCTTCAGCGAATGCGCGCAGCCGACTCATCAGGCACCTGCCAGACACTCGCGCGCCTTGGCTAGCACGGCTTCGGGCGCAATCACCTTCAGGCACTGGTTGTCACCATCGCAAAACGACGAGCGGTGGTTGTACGCTGTCAGGCAGGGTGAGCACGGCCACTGGCTGTAAAACGAATAACACTTCGGTGTCAGCGGCGCATACAGAGAAGGTGTTTCCGGGCCGAACAACATCACGGTCCAGATCGGCGTGAGTGCGGCGAACTGGCCCGGCCCGCCATCGTTGGTGACCAGCAGACTGGCTTTGTGAAACAGCGCCAGCAGCTCGGCAATCGAGCGCGTGTAGCCGGTGAGGTCAACTATCGCCCCCACGCTACTCACTGCCTGTAGTTCGCTGCCCCCCGAGGGGGCTGGACTTGCTCGGGGCGGCCCTTCGCTGCGTCCGCTCGGGTTCTTCTGCTGATCGATGCCAGCCTTAACCTGCGCGACTAACTGCTGCGCCAGCGCCTGGTCTTCTTTCAGGCCAATCACCGCTACCGCACAGCCGTCGGCCACTAGGCCTTCGCACAGGGCGGTGTAAGACGCCAGCGGCCAGGCGCGGATCGGCAAGATGCCGCCGCCGGGGTAGACGAGCACCAGCGGCTTGCCGGCAATAGCCGGGAAGTCTGTGGCCAGCCGCGCTTCGATGTTCGTGATGAGCGCAGCGGCTAGCTGCACATGCGGCGGCGGTTTGGTTTGCACCATCACCGGCAGTTTCGATTTGGGCACCGCTGTTGAATCAATCGCGCGCGCCAGTGTTAAAAACTGCGCGCTGATGTGCTGGTAAGGGTTGTAGGGCACAGCCCGGTTGATATGCGAGCCGCGGTACAGCCCTTCCTGCGTATGTCGGTGAAAGCCGACGCGCACGGTGGCGCCGCTGGCAAACGACAGCAGGCTGCTGATGCGAGAAAACAGCTCGCAGTCAATCGCCACGTCAATGTTGGCGCGGCGCAAATCGGTCAGCGCCTTCCACAGGCTGCGCAGCAAACCCGGCAGCGATTTGTCGTCAACGACATGCACATTGGCCGGCGCTATCACGTCCATCAGGTCGAGAATTTCGCGATTCTTGCCGAACAGCAGCGCGTGCAATTGGGCGTCGGGGTAGCGCGTTTTAAGGCGCGAGAACATGTCATGCGCCAGTACCAGACTGCCCATTTCTGACAGCAAAATCACGACGATGGCGCGCGGCGCGGTGATCTCTGCCGACGCTGGCTTGCCGCGATTTATCAGCGCATCAAAAGCCGATACGGCTGCGCACAGCGGAATGCCGACCCAGCGGTCCAGCCAGCGTTGTGCATCGATGTTCATGCGCTAGACCCCGCGCGCCCGGGCGCCATGAAATTGCGTGACAAACTCGCCAAACCGGCTTGCGTCCAGCGCGTCGCGCACCTCCTGCATCAGGTTCAGGTAGTAGTGCAG
>JANPFZ010000363.1:0-5479 GCA_031423655.1 Polaromonas sp. | reverse complement strand
GGGGCGAAAAAACCGGCACCGTGACCAACAGCGAAAGACGCGTCAGCCGCGTGCGGCCGGCGGTGGCAGCGCCGGGCGAGACGCGGCATGACTGGTCGATTGCGGTCGAGTTTGCGCAGCGGCTGGAGGTATTGCTTGGAGCGGGGCGCCCTCACCCCTACCCTCTCCCGCCAGAGGGAGAGGGGACAACACCCGTATTACTCCCTCTCCCGTACGCGGGAGAGGGTAGGGGTGAAGGCTCCCCGCCTCCGACTTTATTTCCCTACTCGCTTACAGATCAAAACGCCGGGGCCGAAGCCATCTGGAACGAGCACCGAGAATCCACACGCGGCCGCGACCTTGACATCACCGGCATAAGCTACGCCATGCTGGAAGCCGCGCCGCAGCAATGGCCGCTGCGCGAAGGCGAAAGCACCGGCAAGACTCGCTTGTATGAAGACGGCATCTTCCCGACGGCCGACGGCAGAGCACGCTTTGTCAACACCGTCTACAAGCCTGTCGCCGAGCCGCGCGAGTCGCGTTATCCGTTTTCCCTGACCACCGGCCGCCTGCGTGACCAGTGGCACGGCATGAGCCGCACCGGCACGCTGGGCCGGCTTTTTGGCCATGTTTCCGAGCCGTCGGTACAGATGAATGTGCAGGACATGGCCAGACGGCTCCTCAAGGAAGGTGACCTGGTGCATGTCACTTCGCGGCGCGGCTCCATCGTGGTGCCGCTGCAGGCTTCCAGTGAAATCGGCATGAGCCAGGCGTTCATCGCGATGCATTGGGGCGAGGAATATTTGAGTGGCCTGTCCAGCATCGGCGAGCCGCTGGCGGGCGTCAACGCGCTCACTACGTCAGCGTTCTGTCCCAGCTCAAAGCAACCCGAACTCAAGCACGCCGCCGTCAAAATTTTGAAAGCCGAATTGCCGTGGTCGCTGCTAGCGATGGCGTGGCTGCCCGAAGACGAAAGCCTGGCCGCACGCGATCAGCTCAAGCCCTTGATGAAGGCCTTTCCGTTCACCAGCTGCGTGCCGTTTTCAAACAACACGCCGCTGGGCGAGCAAAGCCGCGAGCGCGGCGGCGTGTTGTTTCGCGCCGCCGCGCATGAGGCGCCTTCTGACGACGTGCTGGCAAGCATCGAACGCATCCTGGGACTGAGCGGCCGTGACACGCTGCGCTATATCGACAAGAAAAAAGGCCAGCGCCGCACCGTGCAGCTCAAACGGCGGGGCGAAGAGGCCGAGTTAACCGGGTTTGTGCTCGCCGGTGACACCAGCGCGCAGGCGTGGATCAAAACGCTGCTGCAGGACGAGTTGCCTGCGCAGGCGTATGGCCGGCTGCTGCTACTACCTGGGGCCAAACCGCCGGTGGCGGTGCAATCGCGTGGCAAGCTGGTTTGCTCGTGTTTCAACGTGACTGATGCGGCGATTGATGAGCAACTGGCAGCAACAACCGCTGGCGCTGACGAGGAGCGTTTCTTATCACTGCAGGCGGCGCTGAAATGTGGAACCAATTGCGGCTCGTGCGTGCCCGAATTGAAGCGCTTGCTACGCGCGTCGCGTGACAACGCAAATGCGGGCATTGCGACGCAGCGGCCGGTGATTCCCATCAGGCAAGTTGCCTGAGGGAGCGCTGAGCCTGCAGCGCTATTTTTCGGTGGCTGTCACCTGAATCGACGCGTACCACGCTGCCAGGTCATCTATATCCGTATCGCTCAACGGTTTTGCCATCACGGTCATCACTTCATTGGCGCGCTTGCCGCTTCGGTAGTTTTTCAGTTGCTCAATGGTGTAGATGGCGGGTTGCCCGGCCAGATTGGGCGCGTTTGGCAACTGACTGATGCCGAGCGGGCCGTGGCAGGTGGCGCACATGCCGGCCTTGATTTTTCCTGCGACCGGGTCACGCGCCTGAGCTGCACCCGCGAACAGTGCCAACACAATCGGCAGCAAGCGCACAGCGCGAGTCAAGCTACAACGATTCATCATGGAGATACCTCAAAAAAAAAACAGCGGACAAAACACATGTTTCGGCCCGCTGCATGGGAAGGACACAGCCCGACGCTTGCGCGCCAGACTGCGAGGAAGCCCGACGCTTACTGGCCGGTGTAGCTGATGCGATAGATGGCACCGGCAAAGTCGTCCGACACCAAAATCGAGCCGTCAGGCAGGTTGGCCACATCGACCGGGCGGCCGCTGTACTGGCGCGTATCCGGATTGAGCCAGCCATCGGCAAACACCTCAGTCTTGTCGGCGGTGCCGTCAGCCTTCAAGCTGGTGAACATGATGCGCGCGCCAATCGGGTTGGTGCGGTTCCATGAACCATGCTGCGCCGAGAAAATCCCGCCTTGGTACTTGGCCGGGAATTTCTTGCCGGTGTAGAAGGTCATGCCCAGGTCAGCGGCATGCGCCTCGGTCAACACTTCAGCGGCGGTGATGTTGGCCGGCAGCGGGTCTTTGTCGTAGCCATTGTCAGTAATACGTGTTTTGCCCTGAATCCATGGGTAGCCGAAGAACTGACCAGCCTTGGTGATGCGGTTGATCTCGCCCGCCGGAATGTCGTCGCCCATGCCGTCAGTCTGGTTGTCTGTGAACCACAGCGTGCCGTCTTTCGGGTTGAAGTCATGACCGACCGAGTTGCGGATACCGGTGGCATAGACCTCGCGCTTGCTGCCGTCGAAAGCATTCATGCGGACCATGCCGCCGATGCCGGTCTCGTTGTAGAGCTTGATCTTGTCGCGTGGCTGCACGTTGTGCGGCTGGCCCAAAGAGACGTAGAGCATTTTGTCGGGTCCGACCTTGCAGACGCGCGCACCGTGGTTATAGCTTTCTTCTTCAACCGGAATCAGCTTGCCCTGCCCCACCACTTCAATGACAGCCACATCAGGGCCTTCATAGAAGAATTCGGCAGCCGGGAAATTGAGAATACGATTGTGCTCGGCAACGACCAGGAAGCCGTCCTTGGTCCAGCAGACGCCATTGGGATTCGTGAACTTCAACGAGGGCGCGAAAGACTTGACCTCGGTGGCCGCTTCGCCGCTATTGCGATTGGTGACAGCCCAAACCGTGGTTTTTCGCGTGCCGACAAACAGCATGTTGGTCGAAGGCGCAACCGCCATGTGGCGTGCATCAGGCACCACCGCATACAGCGCAATCTTGAACCCTGCAGGCAACTTGACGCGTTTCAGATTTTCCTTGATCGCCTCAGCATTCGCGCCGGTCTGCGGCACCATCGGAATGTTCAGATCGGTGGTGGCCACCTTCATCTGCTTGAGCTTCTCAATACTGGCCGGGGCTACCGGTTGCGCC
This sequence comes from Polaromonas sp., assembly GCA_031423655.1. Taxonomy (GTDB): domain Bacteria; phylum Pseudomonadota; class Gammaproteobacteria; order Burkholderiales; family Burkholderiaceae_C; genus Polaromonas. The sequence continues at coordinate 2,189 of JANPFZ010000363.1, read as the reverse complement.
ATCACCGCGCTCACCAGTCCAACACCCATGAGCGCCGCAACAAGGCGCCTTATTTTTGTTTGCATCAAAATCTCCTGATAGTAGTCAAGCCCCGATGAATCACGGACGAACATACGCCCGTGCAGTGCCTGCCGACGGATGCTAGTACGACATCTTTTGATTGGCAAGCGGGCTTCTGCGGGCATTTCCCTAATTATTTTTCAATACGTATAGCCGTTTATATTTATCCCTTGCCAAGTACGCTGGTATTACCCTCGGCGGCATTTTTTGGCTCGGCGAAGTTTTTTTAAACAAGCCAATTGCAGTGCTCAATAAAACCGGCGGCTCAAGCTCATAACAGCCGGTTATCGGCCTTCACCGACAATCCATCCATGAGCATCAGCAGGTACATCAAAATCATCGGCCGCGGCAAGGAAGGGGCACGCCCCTTGAGCCGCGAAGACGCCGCCGACCTGTTCGGCCAGGTGCTCGACGGCAGCGTGACGGATCTGGAAGTCGGCGGCTTTTGCCTGGCTATGCGCATCAAGGGCGAGACGCCGCAAGAGATGGCCGGCTTCCTGGACGCCACGCACCAGCGCATGAATAACTTCCCGGCGGGCAGCCAGCCAAACAAGCCCATCGTGGTGCTGCCGACCTACAACGGTGCGCGCAAGCTGCCCGTGCTGACACCCCTGCTCGCGTTGCTTGTGGCGCAGCGCGGCCTTCCCGTGCTGGTTCACGGGACAGCGACCGAATCTTCCCGCGTATTTACATCAGAAGTGCTTTTAGCCCTTGATATACCTGCGCAAGCAGCTATTAAATCAATAGCGCCAGGCGAGGTGGTCTTCGCCCCGACAGTTCTGCTGCTGCCGGCCTTGAAGCGCTTGCTGGACGTGCGCCGCGCGGTCGGGCTGCGCAATCCGGCACACAGCCTGGTGAAAATCATGAATCCGTGCCAGGGCAAGGCGCTGGTCGTCAGCAGCTATACCCATCCTGAATATGCGGTGGCTATGGGCCAGACCTTCGAGCTGATCAAGGCCAATGCACTGCTGCTGCGCGGCACCGAGGGCGAGGTGGTTGCCGACCCGCGCCGCCTGCCGCAGATGGAGGCGTTCATCACCGGTATTCGCCAGCCACCCCAGCCCGCGCAGACGGGCACACTGGCGGCATTGCCCGAGCTTCCCAAATCGACCGACGCTGCATGTACGGCTGCCTACATTCGTGCCGTCATCGCAGGCAAGCAGCCGGTACCTACACCGATTGCGCTGCAAGTGGAATACATCTTGCAAGTAGCTTCAAGACTCTAGCTCGCGCAAAATTACCGCTGTCATGAACAAGAACTTTAAATCTTCCGCAACCGGCCGCTGCACTCTGGTTGGCGCCGGCCCGGGCGACCCGGAACTGCTGACGATCAAGGCGCTCAAGGCGATTCAAAACGCCACGGTGCTGTTTGTCGATGATCTGGTCAGCAGCGAGATCGTCGCCTTCGCGCAGCTTGATGCGCGCATCGTCTACGTCGGCAAGCGCGGCGGTTGCAAATCAACGCCGCAGGCATTCATCGAAAAGCTGATGCTGATGGCCGTGAGCGAAGGCGAAAACGTGGTGCGTCTGAAGGGCGGCGACCCGTTCATCTTTGGCCGGGGAGGCGAAGAGGTCGAGCACTTGCAGGCGGCCGGTATTGAAGTGACGGTGATCAACGGCATCACCGCCGGCCTGGCCGCCGTCACGTCGCTGGGCGTGCCGCTGACGCACCGCCAGCATGCGCACGGCGTGATTTTTTTAACCGGCCATGCTCGAGGCGGCAACGCGCCCACCGACTGGGCCGCGCTGGCCGCCACGGCCGCACAGGCCCGGCTCACGCTGGTGATCTACATGGGCGTGACGGGCTCACAGCATATTCAGGACGAATTGCTGCAGGGCCTGCCCGCCCACACGCCGGTGGCCATTATTCAGAACGCCAGCCTGCCCGCGCAGCGCCACGCGGTCACCACACTCGGCTTGCTGCGCGCCACGATTGAACAGCAGCAACTGCAAAGCCCCAGCGTGATCGTGGTGGGTGACGTGCTGCAGGGGCTGCTGGCCGCCGGGCTGAGCGCTGATACCGCCAACTCGCGGGACTTCGGCTAAAAGGCCTGGAACCCGTGCCGGCGGTATCTCAGCGCTGGGGAATCCGGTGCCGCGCCTGTTGCCGGTTTTCATTGTTCATGCTG
>JANPFZ010000362.1:0-1712 GCA_031423655.1 Polaromonas sp. | reverse complement strand
CTGCCGAGGCTGGAGCCGCTCCATTCCAGGCCCGCGCCGTTCATCGCGTCGGGCACCTTGACCGAAAACGACATGTCCGACCTGGCGGTGTCTACGCCCAGTTCGGCAAAAAGCTGAATCAGCTTCGGGTAAGTGCGTTCGTTGAACACCAGAAAACCGGTGTCAACGCCGTGGGTGATCAGGCGCTCGTCGGTGGCGCCCGGTAGCGTCACATCAACGGTGTGGGTATGACCGCCGAAATAGTTGCCGGCTTCAAAGAGTGTGACATCTGCCCGGCCCCGCAAGGCATGGGCTGCTGCGAGCCCGGAGATGCCCGAACCGATGATGGCCACCCGCAGTAAGGGGCGAGTGGGATCGGCTGGGCGGGTGGTGCCGGTCATGCCGGCGCCAGGTGTATAAAAATGCTGCGAAGCGCCCCGGCGCGAACGAGGGAGGGAGGGAGGAGGAGGAGCGCCCCGGGATTGCAACTGAACCTGGTTGGCTCAGAAGGCTTCGCAACAATGAAACTGTTTTCGTGTCTGCAAGGCGGCCTGATTTCCCGCGCGCTGCCGACAAAGATATGAGCCTTGCTGGCTGGCTGGAGTTCCCGAAACTTGGCAAGCCGTGAAGGTAAAGTATTGTGAACGCTGCAAACCCCTGCCGCCACCGACGTGTACCCACGGCCCGCCGCAGGCGAGATAAAACGGTCACTTGGGGCGCACCCGTTGGTGAGGAACTGCCGCCTCGGTTTTTTGCGGTATTTGACGTTGCACATGCAGCATCATAAGGTAAAAAATACCGCCTAGTCAAATAGAGACTGATCAGTCTTTCGTTTTAACCGGGTATTCGCCAGACGCCTCGGCCGTTAACCACCCGTCACTTACCTGGTGGCGAGCTGCTTTTCGATCTCTTTGACAAACGGCGCGCTCGTTGGGTCTGCATTTGAGCTGAAGGCCGCCACCTGAACGCCATCACGCGCAATCACATACTTGTAGAAATTCCAGCGCGGCGGGGTGCTGGTTTTGGCGGCCAGCTCTTTAAAGAGGGGAATGGCGTCCTTGCCGGTAACGCTTGATTTGGTAGCCATAGGAAACTTCACGCCAAAGGTGTTGTCGCAAAACTCGGCGATCTGCTTGTTGCTGCCTGTCTCCTGCGAAAAATCATTCGACGGGAAACCCAGCACTACCAGCCCCCGGTCTTTGTATCTGGAATACAGCGCCTCAAGGCCCTCATATTGCGACGTGAATCCGCAAAAACTGGCGGTATTGACGACCACCACCACCCTGCCGCGGTACTGGCACAGCGACTGCGGTTTTTCGTCCTGCAGCCGCAGGTAGCTTTGCTGCAGCAAGCCGGTGCAAGATGCGGTTGGGGCTGCAGACGCAGCCGTGGTGGTTGCCGCATTGGCGGGACTTGCGGCCCATACCGATGCGGCCATTGATCCCAGTGTGGCAACAAACAGGATGCGGGTCAGGAGTATTGATGCGGCAATGGTCATGGGCGACTCGCTGGCTAAAGAGTTGATCGGGGGTAATGAAAGGAATGGGCGACCCGTTCATTATGAAGTTGCCCGAGCGTTTCCGCTCTTTCACGGCTATCACGCTCGATCCCCTTGCCAGCACCACCGCCGCGCCCTGCAGCACGCTACTCGCCTGTCGGCAATAGTCTGAAGCGCGCTTGCAATCCGGAGCCGCATCAACAGTTGTCACATAAGCGGCCTAGAATCGCGTCAG
>JANPFZ010000361.1:0-1793 GCA_031423655.1 Polaromonas sp. | reverse complement strand
CAACGGTCAGCCAGCGCATTGTCGACAAGGCGGCGGAGGAGGTTTTTGACCAACCCGCAGGCAAGTCATCTTCGCCAACCGTGTGGCGCTACGGTTATGGCCTGGCGGCGCTGGGTCTGATTGCGGGCGCTTCGGTCGTTGTGGTTGCGCGATAAAAGACGATGGAGAGGACACAGGCGCCAAGGCAACCGGCGCAGGCACTGCGGCCGAGGCAATTTCAGGCGCCTTTACCGCTGGCGGAGAAAAACGCGCAATCGCAACGACCGAAGCGCCCGCAATCAGACCCAGCGCCGCCAGACCATAACCGTAGCGCCACACGGTTGGCGAAGATGACTTGCCTGCGGGTTGGTCAAAAACCTCCTCCGCCGCCTTGTCGACAATGCGCTGGCTGACCGTTGCCTGGCCACTGGCAAAAGCGCCCAGCAGCGCGCGGTCGCACAGCAAATTGATACGGCGCGGCACCCCTCGCGCGAAGTGATGAACACGCTTCAAGGCCTGACGGTCAAACGGCAGTACCCCCTTCAGACCCGATACCTCAAGCCGGTGCGCAATGTATTGCGTCGTCTCGGATTCGGTCAGCGCCTGCAGGTGGTAACGCGCAATCACGCGCTGCGCCAGTTGCTCCAGTTCGGGGCGTTGCAGCATAGTGCGCAGCTCGGGCTGACCGATCAGCACGATTTGCAGCAGCTTGCGTTCGCTGGTTTCCAGATTGGTCAGCAGGCGCAGTTGCTCGAGCACCTCGGGCGCGAGGTTTTGCGCCTCGTCAATGATCAACACGCTGTTCTTGCCCGCACCGTGGGCCTGCAGCAAGAAGGCATTCAACGGATCAACATAATCCTTGACCGTGGGCAAGAGCCGGTACTTTGGTGGCGCAATGCGGAATTCCTCGCAGATCGACTGCAGCAGTTCGATCACCGTCAGCTTGGGGTTAAAGATGTAGGCGACGTTGCAGCTGGCCGGAGTTTGCTCCAGAAAGCAGCGGCACACTGTCGTCTTGCCGGTGCCGATCTCGCCCGTCAGTAGCACAAAACCGCCACCCGCGCCGCCGCCGCTCGCAGCTTCGTTTTGTCCGCTGCGTCCGCCCACGCCATAAAGCAGATGCGCCAGCGCCTCGCGATGCCGCTCGCTCATGAACAGCATGTGCGGGTCGGGGGCGATGGAAAACGGCGCCTGGGTCAGGCCGAAAAAGGGCGCGTACATGCCGGCAAGGATACCGCAGCACCTGCGTGGGGTGTGCGCCTGCGGGGCCGCTTCAGGCAGCAGCCAGCGAGAGGCGTCGTGCTTTTTTCACACTGAAGGCGGTGAAGATCAACACGCCCTGCACCAGCGCCAGACCCAAAAACACACCGCGATAGTGCTGCTGGTCCATCAGGCGGCCAAAGATCAGCGGGGCAAGCGCCTGGCCAATGTCCAGCCCCGAATACACCACGCCGTAGACGCGGCCGCTGGCGTGCGCGGGCGTGGCGCGTTTGACGATCAAATCACGCGAAGGCGCACCCGTACCGGTCGCAAAACCCATCACGCCGAAGAGCACCGGGACCAGCGCGCCCGGCAGCTTAAACAAAGCCAGCATCACAGCCACAGCAGCAGCAAAACCCAGCCCCAAAGCCACCACGCGCTCACAACGCGCAGGGTCAGCCGCCAAAAAGCCACCGACGACCATGCCGCCCGCGCTGCACAGCATATAGACCGACAGACAGGTGGCCACCAGCTGCAGCGGCATGCCGTGCAGTTGCCGCGCCGCCTCTGGCGCAAAGGCCTGAACAATGCTCAAAATGAGGGCGTAGAAAAAA
>JANPFZ010000360.1:0-6223 GCA_031423655.1 Polaromonas sp. | reverse complement strand
GGCTGATGCTCATCACCGCGCTGTGCGTCGGCGCCGTCCGTTCGATCGCCGCGGATCCGGCGAACTCGCCAGTGCCCGGCCAGCACCCGATCACCGGCCAGTGGACCTGGAAGCTTCCGGACAAAGCCTGCACGGAAACGCTGCAATTTCGCGCTGACGGCATCCGCGTGGGCACCAGCGGGGAGGAATCCACCGAGGGCCCGTATCAGATCACGACCAAGCCCAGCCTTCTCGGTTTTTACCGCCTGACGGAAACCTTGACAGTGGCCAACGGCAAGCGCGATTGCTCTGGCGACCTGCAGGCTGCCAGCGGAGAAACCGTGACGCGATACATCCAGTTCAGTCCAACAAACGACCTTCTCATTGTTTGCATGACCGAGTCGCTTCGAGCATGCTACGGCCCCTTGCGCCGGGTGCCCGGCTGACAGCGATTTACGCGCCGGGGTGTTTGGTCTGAAGACAGGCCAGCAAACGGCTGTAGTCCACCGGCTTGACGAGGTGATGGTCAAAGCCGGCGTGGCTGGCGCGCTGTTTGTCAGTGGTCTGCCCCCACCCCGTCAGCGCAATCAGCACCATTGCCTGACCGCCGGAGCCCTGCCGGATGCGCTGTGCCGCGTCATAGCCATTCATTCCAGGCATACCGATATCCATAACCACCACGTCGGGCTGGTGCAAAGCCGCTGCAGAAACCGCAGCGATACCGTCGTAGACCGTCTTCACTTCAAAACCATCCATGCCCAGCAACGCGTCCAGCGTGTCCGCCGCGTCCACATTGTCATCGACCACCAGCACTTTCCGTCCGCTTCGCTGAACCTCTGCCCGCAGTGGTAGCGGCGCACGGACCGGCTGCTTCACGTTGGCTTCCATCACCACCGGCAGGTTCAACGTGAACGTGCTTCCCGATCCCAGCCCGTCACTCTCGGCAATCAGGGTTCCGCCATGCATTTCGGCAAACTGTCGAGCCAGACTGAGACCGATGCCAAGGCCAGTAGAGGCTTCACCAACCGCCGGGGCCTGAGCAAACAGGTCGAAAATTCGATTGAGGGACTCTTGGGTCAACCCAATACCGTTGTCCTGAACCCGGAAAATAACGGTGCTTGCATCAACAACTGCATGTAGCCGAAGCCGGCCACCCGCGGGCGTGAACTTCGACGCGTTGACCAGCAAGTTGGCGACACATTGCACCAGGCGCGCATGGTCTGCGTGGAGCGGGTAGTCGTCATCGGGCTCCTCAACGTCCAGCGTATGCCGCCTGGCCTCAATGGCAGAAGCGGATATTTCAACAGCGTGATGAATCACCGCCTTGAGACTGATGGACTCCTTCTTGAGCACCACCTTGCCGCTGGTAATCCGGGCCACATCAAGCAGATCGTCCACCAGGTGGGTGAGATGGGTGACCTGCCGGTTAACCACGCTGCAAACCTGGGTCACGCGCGCTGAGTCGGGATGCTCATGCGCCAAAATCCCCATGGCCGTCCGAATTGGCGCCAGCGGATTTCGAAGTTCATGCGCCAGCGTTGCCAGAAATTCGTCCTTCCGCTGGTCCGCACTTCGCACCAGGTATTGGCGCTTGCGTGCGCGTATCGCTGCGCGAGCGGCAGCAATCAGCGCGATGGTGCGCACCGGGCGCTCCAGCAGGGTGACATTACCCAACTGCTTGACCGCTCGCTGCACGTCCAGCGAATCCGCCCCGCTGCGAGTCAGGAGAAGTATCGGCAGGTCAGACCAGGTTGGCTGGGAAGCGACATAGCCGACCAATGCCGTCATGGCATGACCGCTGACTGCTTCTTCGACCAGCAGCAACACGCTGACCCCTCGTTGCATCTCTAAAACCATTTTGGGCGCATCAGCACAAACCACGCTTTCAAGCCCCACGGACTTAAAAACCCGCTGGGCGAGCACTGCATCCTGGCCAGCAGGCGCACAAATGACGATGCGCTGTTCCACCTACATAACTCCGGCCTGACCGGCTGCAGCGCCGGCCGCGTTCAAGTACACCGGTACCCCGGTCAGAATTCCCCGGAACCCGCGCAGGGCCTCGCCCACTTCAAGGCCGCGAGAAGACATCGAAAACTGCCGGATCGTGCGCTCATGCGCGCTGGTACGTTTTTTAACCACCGACACCGCCTGTCTGACCTCGCCGTCGTACTCAAAATAACGCAGCATCACGATGTTGTCCGCCAGATAGCTGGCGTCTACGGTGCTGTTCATCTGGCCTCCCAGCAAGCCTTGCTGTACCGCCACCAAAATCGTCACAATGCCGCGTTGCCCCAGGTAAGTCAGCAATTCGTGCAAATGGGTCGCCAGAAATCGCTCGTCAGGCATTGCGTTGAGATAGCCGTTGACGCTGTCGATAACCACCACCCTGGCGCCATTGTCTGCTGCCCGGCATACCGCTGCGGCGAACTCACCAGGGGACAACTCGGCCGGGTCAATTTGTTGAATCGTCAAAAGCCCGCTGTCATAGTGCTGCCGCACGTTCATCGACAATCCGTCGGCCCGACTCAACAAATTATTCGCAGCTTCTTCGAAGAGAAAGAGGGCACTGGCCTGCCCCCGATTGGCTGCCGCAGCGGCGAATTGCATAGCCAACGACGACTTGCCCGTCCCGGGCGGGCCGGAAATCAGGGTACTGGTTCCTTCTTCGAGACCGCCGCCCAGCAAGGCATCCAGCGCGGGCAAGTCGCTGTGCAACTGCACCCGGCTGGCCGACACGCGCGATTCGGCCGCCACCAGTCGCGGATACACCTGCAGCCCGCCGTACTGGATGTCGTAGTCATGCATGCCGCCGCGAAAAGCACGCCCGCGGTACTTGACCACGCGAACACGCCGTCTTTCACCACCATAGTCCTTGACCGATTGTTCAAGCGTGATCACGCCGTGCGCAATGCTCCTGACCTGAAGATCACTGCCCGCAGCAGTCCGGTCATCGAGCAGAATCACCGTGCATGAACGGCTGGCAAAAAATTGCTTCAGCGACAGCACCTGACGACGGTATCTCAAAGGGTTATCGGCCAGCAACTGCAGCTCTGACAGCGAATCGATCACCACACGTGACGGCTTGCGTTCTTCAATCACGGACAAAATCAGTTGCATGGTCGTGCCCATCTCGACCTCAGAAGCGTGGAACATGGTGTACTGCGCTTCGGGCTGAAGCAGGTTTTCGGACGGCAGGACTTCGTGAATGTGAATGCCGTCCAAGTCCCAGCCATGAGACAGAGCCACGCTCCGCAGTTCTGCAGCGGTCTCTGCCAGCGTGATGTAGACCACCGTTTCCCCCTGGCGCGCGCCCTCTGCCAAGAACTGGAGCCCGGTAGTGGTTTTACCGGTCCCAGGTTCGCCTTCCAGAAGATAAATGCGTTCGGCGGTCAGGCCGCCGCCAAGAATGTTGTCAAGGCCAGGAATGCCGGACGACAAAAGACCGTTTTGCTCAAGAGTTTGCATGATGTTGATACCTGAGATGTGCAACCGTGTTGATGGACCTGCTGCGGTCGGCACCCTATCCAAATCGCAGGCAGCGCTCAAATCGAATTCAGGGGAAGACGATCATAGCTTTGACAGATCGCGCCTAAGTCGGTCTGGCGGCGAGCCCTGCTGTCGCCCAATAGGGCGCAAAAATGCCACTTTCAATTACACGGCCGCCTGTCAGATATTTGGAATGGCCCACCAGCGACCGGCCACGCCATGAACCGCAATCCGGTGGTCGAACACGGATTCCAGCGCACGATGGGTCAGCGGGCTGGCTGCACTGCCGTGATGCAGCAAGCACCCTTGCGCCATGATCATCACCTCGTCTGCCTGCAGCGCAAATGAAATTTCGTGCAATACGCTGACCACCGTTTGGCCGCCAGCAACCAGCAATCGCACCATTTGCAGCCAGTCGGTCTGGTGTGGTGGGTCGAGATTGGCGAGCGGTTCGTCCATCAGCAGCACGTCAGCCTCGACGGCCAGTGCACGCGCCAGCAACACACGCTGACGTTCGCCGCCCGAAAGCTGGCCCAGCGCGCGGCCGCGCCAGTCCCAGGCGTGTGTGCTGCGCAGCGCCTGCTCCACCGCTGCGCGGTCGGCGTCGCTGGGCGATGCCAGCCAATCCTGATGCGGCAGTCGGCCCAGCATCGCCAGGTCGTAAACCGTCAAGTCATCAGCCGAACTTTCGGCCAGGCTGGTGCCGCTTTGCCCGAGCCACGAGACCAGCCGGGCTCGCTCGCGCGGTTGGTAGGCGCCGAGCGGTCGTCCGAGCAGCTCGATGCTGCCGGTGTGCGGCAGCAAGCCCGCCAGCACCCGGAGCAGCGTGGACTTGCCCGCACCGTTGGGCCCGACGATGGCCGTCCAGCACCCGCACGGCAAGTCGAAGGAAACATTCCTCAATACTTGATAATTTCCGAGCGTAGCCCAGACAGAATATGCGCTGGCAGCTATTGAATTCATAGCGACAGAGGTTTCGGCAGGTTTCATTTTGGCAAGCCCGTTCCGCCGGCCACGCCCCGTGGGTCGCTGCTGTTTCCGTGTAGCAGCACGAGCAGATAGCCGCCGCCCAACACGGCCGTCAGCACGCCGACCGGCAGTTCCTGCGGCGCAATCAGCCAGCGCGCCAGAATGTCGGCGGCTGCCAGCAACACGGCGCCCATCAGGCTGGCAAGCACGATCAGCCAGCGGTGCGTGACCTTGACCACCGAGCGCACCAGATGCGGCGCGGCCAGGCCCACAAACGCGATCAGGCCGGTCTGCGCCACGGCCGTGCCGGTGGCCAGCGCAATCACCGCGACCAGCGCCAGGCGCAGCTGCGGCACCTGCAGGCCCAGGCTTTGCGCCGTGTCCTCGCCCAGCGCCAGGCCATCGAGCAGAGGCGTGAGCGCGGCAGCGACCAGCAGGCAGACGGCAAACGCCAGAGCCATGATGGCGCAGGCTGTCCAGCCGACAAAGCCAGTACTGCCGAGCATGAAAGACTGCATCACCTGCATGATGTCGGGGCTGAGCAGCAGGATGAGTGAGGTCACCGCCCCCAGCACCACACCCACCACCACCCCGGCCAGCAACAGCCGCAGTGTTTGCTGCACGCCGCTGGCCAGCAGCAGGGTCAGCAGCACGCCCGCAGCAGCCCCGACGAAGGCCGCGCCGGTCAGGCCCATGCGCGCCAGCCAATGCGTGGCCAGCGGCGACACGCCAAACAGCAGCATCGCAGCGGCCACGCCCAATGAGGCACCCGAGGCGCTGCCGAGCAGGTACGGATCAGCCAGAGGATTGCGAAAAAGACCTTGTGCCACCGCGCCGGCCAGCCCCAGCAAGGCACCGGCGAGGCAAGCGCCCACCGTGCGGGGCAGGCGAATTTCACGAATGATTTGCAGCGCCTGCGGATCATGCGGCAGATGGATAAGGCTTTCAAAACCGGTGCTGCCAACGCTGATGCCGAGCAGCAGCAGCGCGGCGGTTGCCAGCAGCAAACTGATCGCCAGCAGCAGTGCCTTGCGGTTTTGACGGTTGATGAGCGCGCTCAACGCGTTTTGCCTTCAAGGCAGCGTGCCATCAGCCTGGCCGCTTCGGCCATGCGCGGGCCCGGCCTGACCAGCACGTCGCCTTCCTTTTCGTTGAAGCTGCAGATGCGTTGCTGGCGAATCGCGCGAATGCCGGCCCAGCCGGGGTAGGACAGGCTGGACGGTGAGCGGCCAGTGATCATGATGAGGTCAGGGTCGGCACGCACGACAAACTCAGGGTTGAGCAGCGGAAAGGGGCCCAGCACCGCAGGCACGATGTTTTTAACACCGAGGCGCGACAGGGTCTGGCCGATAAACGACGATTCGCCTGCCGCATAGGGGCCGCGGCCGATTTCAAAATAAACCCGCGCGTTTCGAGCGCCCGGCGACAGCGACTGGGCGGCCGCCAGCACGCCAGCATCGATTTCGCGCCACAACTGCATCGCGGCCGATTGCCCTTCTGGCGTGTCAGCCAGTCCCAGCAGCATGCCAAGCGTCTGCAGCACGCGGCGAACGTCGTCATGGCTTTTGGGCTCCAGCGCCACGACCTTGATGCCCAGCGACTCCAGCCGGCTCGCGGCGCGCGAGGACGTGGCCAGCAGCACCACATCGGGCCTGAGCGCGACGATGCCTTCAATGTTCGGGTCCAGCCCACCGCCCACAGAGGGCAAACGCTGAACCGCTGCCGGAAAATTAGAGTAGCGATCAACACCCACCAGCCGCTGGCACTGCCCCATCGCACACACGCTCTC
>JANPFZ010000359.1:0-15822 GCA_031423655.1 Polaromonas sp. | reverse complement strand
CAGGCGCGCGCGGCCTCAAGGTCTTTGATGCGCAGCAGCAGAAAACAGGCTTGCGTGTGGTGTTTGTAGCCAAAGCGGACCAGGCCCTGGATGTCGTCCAAATCCACCGTCTTCACCGGCGACGTGGGTATTAGCGGTGTGGGTAGGGGCGAAGTCATAGCAGGCTCAGCCAGGCAAGGGCCTGTGCATCATCCATCTGCGCACGCTCCAGCCCCTCGCGTATGCGCTGGTTGCGCTTGAGATCGGCCAGTGTCAGGCCAGGATAGGCCTTGTACCAGACCTGGGTCGGGATCTGGTGCCGCCGCTGGTAGTACTTGAAGCGTTGTTCACTGCGCGCTCCGCCCAGAATCAGCCAGCGCGTGCGCGGCCAGCCGATGCCGTTGCTGAACACCAGGTTCAGGCCCCACGCCACTTTGTTGATGAAGTCGTCCATGTAGTTCTGGTGTCCGCCGTCGTAACTGCTGGTGAACACGACACGGGTCTTGTCGTCCAGGAAGACCCAGCGTGCGAAGTGGATGGTCTGCACCCGTGCCAGATGGCCGCGAGTGAAGACATGGCGGCAGGCATAGTCGATCAGCACCAGCAGCACGCTGACAAGCCAGCGCCGGAACAGCCCCGGTTTCACCGGCCCCAGCGCGGTGTACTGGTTGCTCACGTCGAAATCCTCCAGATCCTGCAAGGCTTGAAGCGGAGCAGCCTGCGGGCGTGGGCAGATCTCGGGGTCGCGCTTCTCGCGGCTGCGCAATTGGTAGATGACCAGCGGCAGCAGCACGATGAATAGCGGCATAACAACCAGTCCGATCAGCGGCACGCCCAGCAAATGCACCAGCTTCGCCGCTTGCCAGCCCGGCGGCGTGGCTTTGGGCGGCGTCAAAGCCAGCCGGCCGGCGCGCACTTCGGTGGCGACAAAGGCAATAAGGTCGCGCCGGATGCGCTGCGCATCGGCGCCGGATGCCACCGGCCCACGCGGCACCCGGACCGCCAGCGCGCGCTGCAATGTGCTTTCCTGCCGGATCTGCTGCACGCTGCGGCCGACCCAGTTCACGTAGCTGGCCGCTGGCGGCCGCTCATGCGCCAGCATCCAGGCCAGCAGATCGCCCGTGGCCACGAAGCCTTCGCAATGCGCAAAGATGCGGCGCAGCCCATCGCCCGCGCGCTGCGTCAGCTCGGCGAGGAAGCTGCGCGCCGACCCGTCGCATTCGCCCATGAAAGCCAGGCAAGTGGGCAGGTGGGGCTGCGGCAGGCCATGGGCTGTCATGTCGGCCTGCAGTTCATCGTCGAGCAACACCAGGCGCGCAAAGTGCAGCCGCTCAAAGCTGCCGAAGGGCAGCATGGCACTCTGCGGGTCCGCCATGCCCGGCTGGGTGTTCATCGCCTCCAGCAGGGTCCGCAAGCCGGGCTCGCGGCCTTCAGCCAGCGGCGCCACCACCATGAAGTGCGACTGCGGTGTCACGGGGTCAAAATTGAAGGCAGAAGTCGATCAGCCGGTCCTTGCCCCAGTACACCTTGCCGAGGTAGAAGCCGGGGCCGATCAGGCGAATCTCGTCGCGGATGTAATGGGCCAGCAGCGAGGTTTCGGAGTAGTCCAGCACAACGCATTCCTCGCCATCAAACCAGCTCTTGTCCTTGTAGACCCGGGCCAAAATGGCTTCCAGACCGAAGAACAGAATCTTGTTTTTCAGCACCCCCTTTTTCGCATCGAACACCTTTCCCTGCCAGCCGAAGTGGTTGATCAAATCCGCGATGCGCTCGGAGTACTTGGTGCCTGGGGCGATGATCGCCGTGCCCTTGGCGGGGCCGTCGGGAATGTCGCCGGCTGGGTTGGCCTTGAACAGCTCGTCCAGCTGCGTTTGCGTCATGGCCAGCAGTTGCGCTACGTCGTATGCCATGGTCATCTCCTTGTGCGGTTTCCCGCTGTTAAAAATGGGGCTATGAAGGTGCGTGGGCGGCGTCATGCAGAAGAACGTCGGCGGCTTTCTCGCCCACCATGTAGACAGCGGCGGCGATGAAAAAGCCGGGGATACGCGGGAACACCGACGCGTCCACCACCCGCAGGCGGCGCGTGCCATGCACCGCGAACCGGCTGTCGAGAACACCGCCCTCTGCAACTTCACCGATGGGGCAAGAGCACGATGCATGATGGCCCCAGGCCGTGTCGCGAACGTAATCGGCCAGCGCCTCATCGGACTGCACCGCTGGTCCGGGCAGGCATTCTTCAGCGATCAGGCCACTGGCCAGCAGCGGGGCAGTCAGGCGGCGAACGAAGCGGATCGCCTGCACCAAAGACTGCAGATCCTTGCCTGTCTGATCGTCGCCCTCCTCGAAGTAACGGAAGTTCACCAGCGGCATGTCGCGCGGGTCGGCCGAACGCAGTCTGACGGTGCCGGCGCGGTTGAGCGTATGCGCCTTGAGCACGACCCACGTCAGGCGGTCGTCATGTCGGCGGATCAGATCGGAAAAGCCCGGCGCATAACCTTCGAAGCGGGCTGGCAGCGCCATGCAAAAGATGTCGGGCTCTGGCAACGCGGGGGCCGAGCGGAGAACCAGTCCCATGGCAGCACCGCTGGCGTCGTACATGCTCGATCTCGATGCGTTCCAGTGCTGCCAGATTGGGTCGTCGCGCTCGAAACGGGCGCCTTCCAGAACCTGCCAGCGCCGCTGCATGCGGTGGGTTAGCGCCACTTCGTAGCGGTCTTGCAGATTGCGCCCGACACCCGGCAGATCGACCTGCACCGGAATGCCGTGGGCGCGCAGTTCTGCGGCCGGGCCGATGCCCGAGAGCATCAGCAGCTGCGGCGTATTGAATACCCCGCCACAAAGAACCACTTCGCGTCTGGCCCGCACCTGCCGACGTTCGGCCGCTGCATCGCTAACTGCCGCATGCGCCCGGTACAGGCGCTGGCCCTTCAGGTATTCGACGCCACAGGCCGCGCCGTCTGCATTGAAAAGCACTCGGGTGGCCAGCGCGTCAAGTTCTATGTGCAGCCGGTCTGGATGCCTGGCTGCGGCTTGCAGCACGCGTTCGCGCGCACCCACACGCCGGTGGCCTGAGGTCGACAAGGGCGTGTAGCAAAGGCCCTCGAAGCTGCCGCCTCCCCAGGGCCGCGCATTCGGGTCGCCCGCGCCGCGCAGCCAGCGCAAGGCACTGAGCAGCGGGTTGGCCAGGCCGGCGGTAAACGCCTTCGCCGTCTGGGTCACCAGGCGCACCATTTGCTCATCGCCCAGGGCCTGGAACGGCAGCTGCCGCTCACTGCGCAGCCAGCCGTCCCAGCCATGCCCGGTGGGGTCGATGCCAAGGCGGCGCAGGGCACGCCACAAGGGCCGGTGGTGGCAGGACTCCACGCGCTGCGCATAGCGATGCATGTGGTGCGCGCGCCAGCTGGGGTCACCGGTCAGATCGGCGATATGGTTCCAGTCAGAGTCGTGCGGCCGAATGAAAATCATCGCGTTGTGCGCGGTGCAGCCGCCCAGCGCCGCCGCGCGGGGGTACAGCACGCCTTGGCGCGTGGCGCTGTACTTGGGGTCACGAGTCTGGCGCGATTCGCTTTCATAGTGGCGGACCTGAAAGTTCCAGCTCATGGCGGCGTTCTCACAGGCGAAGGCATGGAAACCGGGAACGTCGTAGTCGTCGGGCAGGCGTGGCGCCTGCGTCGTGCGCGGGTCGCCACCGGCCTCCAGCAGAAAAACCCGCATGCCGGCCTCCACCAGCCGCGCCGCCAGGGTGCCGCCGCCTGCCCCCGATCCGACAATCACATAGTCCCATTCGAGTCCTTCGGCATCGCTCATGTGGGCCGAAGCTAGAACGTCTTCAGGAAAGCGATCAGCGCACGCTTGTCGGTATCGCTCAACGCTGCCTCGGTGCCAAAGGCCTTCTCATCGGCGCTCAAGGCATCTTGCTGGTTGAACTCGGCAGTGCCGAAGTAGTGGCCGCGATTAACCACGAAGTCCGGGCACTTGCTCAAGCGCATCAGCGGGGCTCTCAGGTTGGCGAACTTGTCGCGCAGCTCCTGGTCACTGGCAGTTGCGGGCGCAGTGGCCAGGTCCAGCTTCAGCTTGAGCAGCAACTCGCCGACGTCGCGCACATGCGTGGCCTTGGCCGACAGGTCATCGCTCTCGGCGCGCAGCTTGAGGTTGGCGATCAAATTCACCGGCACGTCTTTCGGGATCGGGCCGAGCACAATATCGCCGCCTTCGCCGAACAGCCACGGTAACCAGCGATGCAGCGTGCCCTGCAGCGGCTGCAAAGCCTCGGGCGCGAAGCCGCCGGGAATGATGACCTCGCTGCGCTGCGTGGTGCGGTCAATGGTGCCGGGGACCTTGTTGCCCAGCACGGTATCGCGCTCGCGTTTGTCGGGCCAGAGCATTTGCTCCATCGACGCATCAAACACTTTCATGCGGCTGGCCACCGACGGATTCGAGTCGAACGGGCCAACCGTGTTGTTCAACAGGAAAGGCGCGGTAGACCACAGGCTGATCAGTGAGGGCACCCGCGTGTAGCCACGCCCGCCCGCCGGCATGGGGTAGGGCATGGGTGCGCCGGTAAAAGGGTCGCTGAGTGTGACCGTGCCAACCGAGGGCAGCTGCTTGTACGACTGCGACGAAAAGTTGTCCCAGATGTTTCCAGCCAGCGCATTGCTTGCCAGCGGGCTGCAGACGTTGGTGCGCAGCAGGGTTGACGGGATGCGCGCCTCAGTGGACAGGTAGTTGCCTTGCAGGAAGTCGCTCGCCTGCACGATCTGGCGCATCTGCGTCTTGTAGCCCGCGGTCTGCGTCCAGCCCCAGTAACTTTTGAAGCACGCAAGATAACCGGCCCCAGCGCACTTCTGCGGCTCCAGGCCCAGGTCCAGCGGCGGCTTGGGCGCCTTGCTGGAATGGCAGCGGGCGCAGGTATCGGCAAACACCTGCTTGCCAAGGTCCAGCGTGGCGGTATCGGCGTTCAGGTAGGTGCTGCCGCCAGGCGCATCCTTCAAGCGGTCGGGCTGGGCTGCTTTCAGGAAAAACAGCGCGGTGTTCGGCGTGCCCGCTTCGGTAGCTTGCCAGTACGACGAGTTCTTCTGCGCGGTGGCGATCTGGATTGGCGTGATGGTCTTGCCGCCGACCACCGGGTTGAAGTGCAGCAGCCACTCTTCGCTGAACAGCCCGATGTTGAGGTGGACGCGGTTCAGCGCCCCCAGCAGGCCGACCGAATCGGCCCCGTCCTTCAGTACATGGGGCGTGCGCACGGTGGCGTCCGGCTTGCTGAAGAACTCGGTCAGCGGGCCGCTGGTGATGAAATCGTTGAACTGCTTGTTGTCGAGCTCGCCGCCGGCGAGCTTTTCATGCCACAAGCGCTTGGCCGTGCCCATGCGGGCCGTGAAGTCGTACACCGCGTTCATGGTGCGCGGGTTGTTGATGTTGTCGGTGGAGATGAGCGAAGTGTCCATCGCGCCCGGCCGGAACGTGTGGGCCAGCTGGAACATATAGTTCTTTTGGCCCTCGGGTTTGTTGGCGTTGTGAATGAACAGCCGGTCCACCCACATGTACTGCGCGCCGACCGACGAGCTGAGGTTGGCAAACTTCGGCCGCGCCGGGTCATCGGGCGGATTCACCGGACTCGGGCCAACATGGCAAAAGCCGCAGGACATGCCGACGCGGTAGGGGCGCACCAGGTCCTTGCGGTTGTAGTAGGCCGGGTCGGTGTAGTACTTTTCGGCGTCCCACACCTTGGCGGCCTTGTCATCGAAGGCTGGGTTTGGAAACAGGCGCAGCCCCAGGATGCCCGTGGCCTCGCCGTAAAACGAACCTACCGGCTGCGTGGTGCCGTCGCCCAGCGGCTTGCCGCGCGAGCCGGTCGCCACGCCCGGGTATTTGCTTGCATTCTCGAACGGGTCGGGCGCGCAGCCCGCGCCGCGCGCATCCAGCCACAGGCCGCGGTGAGTCTTGTCAGGGCCCGTCGCGTTCTCGAAGCAGGGCTCGTTGACCAGGCCGAGGTAGTTCCAGCGGTTGGCCCGTGAATAGCCCTGGCTAGGATGCGAGCTGATGATCTTCAGAAGGTCGAAGGCGCCGAAGGTGTAGTCCGTCATGAGGTTCCACAAGCGGTCGTTGCCGCCGCTCCAGACCAGCCACATGTTGCGCCCGGCGACCTCTTGCGGCGTGAGCGCCAGGGCCCCGTCCATGTCGCGGAAATAGTCCTCAGACGCATGCGTGAAAGAAGCGCCGTCCCGTCCGGCTTGCCTGGCTTCGTCGAGCACCTCGCCGGACTGTGGCTGCCGGGAACATCCTGCGAAAAGCAGACTCCCGAGCAACAGAAGCAATAGCGTCGTCTCTTGCCAGCGATTCCGGATCATTGCCATTCTCCCTTTTAACGGATAGCGGATGGGAAATTCAACTGTCTCAGGTCAGCTGTGACACGGGAGAGCGCAGGGGCCTGATATTACGAAGAATGCACGCCATTACACCGGCGTCAGTGACCTTGGTGGACGGTCGATTCAGTGTAGCGTGCGCCTGAAGGGTTGTCACCCTTTGCGAACGACGTTGCCGGCGTGAGCAATTCGGCGATCATCATCAGGCCACGCTCGATTTTTTCAGCCTCAAACCCTCACAACTAAAGCCAAAAGTTGTTCTGGCCCAATGAATACAATACTTAGCAGCTATTAAAATAATAGCTGCTAAGAGCGCTTTCGGCTGCGGATCGGGGCGAGAAAGCAGGGTCTTGCGCGCCAGCAAATCAACGCCAGCCAGGGCGCACTCAATGTTGGGCAGATCCACTTGCGCATAATCTGGCATGCCTGTTTTCCAGCTCCCGGCCGACCCCGCAGACCTTGCCGGCCTGCTTCCCCCTGACGATGCCCTGCGCGTGACGCTGCACGACGAGGTGCATGCGCGGCCCTCGGCGCTGGTCACGCTGCCGGCGCTGATCACCTATGTCGCGGTGCTCAACCAGGGTGTCAGCCGCGAGCAGGAGCTGGAACACCTGCGCCAGCTCCCCGGCCAGGCGGCGCTGGGTGCCGACCAGATGAACGGCAACTTTTTGCGCCTGAGCCTGCCTGGCCACACCGTGAAGTGGGAACGCCACACCGAATTCACCCGTTATTCAATGATTCAGCCGATGCCCGCCGCCGCGATGCTGGGCGCGCTGAAGCCCGCGCTGCTAGGCGCGCCTGCAGTCAGCGCAGACTGGCTGCGCGGCATTCCAGGCCACACGGTGGTCGCCATTGCGTTGGCCATGGTCCACGGGGATCTGGCCAACAGCGCCGAGCTTCTGCAAAAGGCACAAACCTGGTTTGGCGAGCGCACCGTGCTGGCATCGCAACTGGGCAACGGCCATTCATGGGCGCTGACCGACTTTCGCCTGGCCGCTGACGGCTTCGAGAAAATGCTGGTGATTGCCCCACCTGGCACCACCGCCACGCGCGCCGGCCGTATCTCGCAGCGCCTGCTGGAGCTGGAAACCTACCGCCTGATGGCACTGCGCGGCTTGCCGGTCGCCAAGGCGCTCGGGCCGATGCTGAACAGCGCCGAAAATTCGCTGGCCGACATCACGGCTCAGCTCGAAAACAAAGCCGGCTCCGACCAGGAACTGCTCGACAAACTGGTGGCGCTGGCGACACGCGTTGAACGCGCGATTGCCGAGCACAGCTACCGGTTCTCGGCGACCCGCGCCTACGCCACCCTGGTGAGCCAGCGCATTGCCGAGCTGCGCGAAAAAGCCGTGCCCGGCACACAAACCCTCGGCGAATTCATGCAGCGCCGACTGTCGCCCGCGATTGCCACGGTGGCTGCCTCAAGCGAGCGGCTGGCGTCCTTGTCAGAACGCGTGTCGCGCACCAGCGCCCTGCTGCGCACCCGCGTTGACATCGCCACCGAGGCGCAAAACCAGCAGCTACTGGAAAAGCTCACGCGCGGCCAGGAAATGCAGTTGCGCCTGCAATCGACGGTGGAAGGTTTGTCGATCATGGCGATCTCGTACTACGCCGTCAGCCTGCTGCTGTACGCCAGCAAAGCCCTGCACGCCGCCGGCCTGCCAGTGAATGCCGAAATGGCCACCGGCGCGCTGATTCCGCTGGTGCTGTGGGGCGTCTGGCGCACCACGCGGCGGATTCAGCAAAAGCTGCATCACTGATGGCCCTGCACGCGAGACGATTCAAGTCAAAAGTGCGTCTATCCCTTGAAATACGTTCGCCAGCAGCTATAGAAAACGTAGCGACCGATTGCCGCGAGTGCGCCTGCCTACTTCGCACCACCCCGCCTTCAGCCTCGCCTGCCGCACTACTTGCCCTTGTCAATGGCTTTGCCGGCCGCCTTGACTGGCCGCGTCCAGCCCGCCACGCTGACCTGCTTGCCACGCGCAACGCTCAACGCCCCAGCTGGCGTGTCTTTGGTAATCGTCGAGCCGCCGCCCACTGTGCCACCGGCGCCAATCGTGACCGGCGCCACCAGCACGCAATTGCTGCCGATGTGTACGTCGGCTTCAATCACGGTGTGGTGCTTGTTGGCGCCGTCGTAGTTGGCGGTGATGCTGCCGGCGCCGTAGTTGACGCGTTCGCCAACTGTCGCATCGCCGAGGTAGGCAAGATGGTTGGCCTTGGCGCCTTTGGCGAGCGTTGAATTTTTGACTTCGACGAAGTTGCCGATATGGACTTCGGCGCCCAGCTGCGCGCCAGGCCGCAGGCGGGCGAACGGGCCGATGAGTGCGCCCTCGCCGACCTGCACGCCAAGCTTTTCGCCGTCAATATGGGTGAAGGCGTGAATCACTGCGCCTGACGCAATGGTGGCGTTGGCAATCACGCAATTGGCGCCAATGCGAACGCCGTCGCCAAGGCTGACGGCGCCTTCAAACACGCAGTTCACGTCGATCTCGACATCCTGGCCGCAGCTCAAGCTGCCGCGCACATCGAAGCGGGCCGGGTCAGCCAGGCGCACGCCCTGCGCCATCAGTGCGTTGGCCTGGCGGCGCTGGTATTCGCGCTCCAGCTCGGCCAGCTGCAATGGGCTGTTGACGCCAGCCACCTGCGGCGCATCAGTGATCTGGTGCGCGACGACGGCCACACCGTCTGCCACGGCGAACCTGACGATATCGGTCAGGTAGTACTCACCCTGCGCATTCTGCTTGTCCAGCCGGGCCAGCCAGGGGCGCAAAAGACGCGTGGGCACCGCCATGATGCCGCTGTAAATTTCGTCGATCTCGCGTTGCGCTTCAGTGGCATCCTTGTGTTCGACGATGGCGCGTACTTGTGCTGACGCTTGTGTTCCAGCTCTGACGATGCGTCCGTAGCCCGTCGGGTCAGGCATGCGAAGCGTCAGCAATGCCAGCCGTTGGCCGTCACACGCGGCCAGCAGGGCTTGCAGCGTGGCGGCCTCGGTCAGCGGCACATCGCCTGACAACACCAGCGTGACGCCGTCATCAGCCAGCAAAGGCAGCGCCTGCTGCACCGCATGACCGGTGCCGAGTTGCGGCTCCTGGCGCGCAAACTTCAGCTTTGATCTAACATCAAAAGACGCTGGAGCCCAGGCAGAACTTGCGCAAGCTGCTTCTACTTCGATAGCGCCGTGGCCGGTAATCACGATCATCTGGCGGGCTGATACCCGTGCAGCGCAGTCAATCACGTGGCCCAGCAATGCGCGCCCGCCCAAACGGTGCAACACTTTGGGCAAGGCGCTTTTCATGCGCGTGCCCTTGCCGGCGGCCATGATGACGACATCAAGTGGAATGGACATGAGATTTCCTGTGATCTTTGCTTTTGTGAATGCTTATGCGCCGCGGAACCGGTCGATAAGACTGCCCCGAATTATCGCGGTGCTGGCGTTGACGGGTGTGCTGGTGGCTTGCAGCGCAGTCAGAGCCGTATACAGCCAGGCGCCCGACCTGGCGTATTGGTACCTCGACAGCTATGTCGACTTCAACGGTGCGCAAAGCCTGCAGGTCAAAGCCGATTTGAACAAGGTGCAGGCCTGGCACCGGCAGACACAGTTGCCCGCCTATATCGATATATTGCAAAAGTTGCAGCAGCGCCTGCCGTCAAATATATCGGCGGCTGAGTCGTGCGAAATCTACACCGATGTGCGTGGCAGGCTCATGGCCGTCTCCAGCCAGATGGAGCCGACGGCAGCGGCCATCGCCAGCACCATCAGCGCCAGCCAGCTGCAACAGATGGAAACCCGGTTTGCCAAAAGCAACGCTGAATACCGTGAAGATTTTCTTGAAGGTACCACGCAGGAAAGGCGCAGCAAGCGCCTGAAAAAAGCCGTCAAGCGGGCTGAAATGCTTTATGGCGAGTTACAGGAAGAGCAGCTCGCCGTCATTGCGCAGAGCGTTGACCGCTCGCGTTTCAATCCCGTGCTGACTCTGGGCGAATGGAAGCGCCGCCAGCAGGACGTGCTGAAAACCGTTCGCAGTGTGTCTGAAAATTTGCCCGCTGCAGCTGGCCAGACAACACCGGAAAAAACCAGGCAGGCGATTCGGGCCCTGATTGAAAGATCGGCCGAATCGCCAGACCCCGACTACAGAAATTATCTCAAGGCCTTGACCGAACAGAACTGCCAGAACTTTGCCGAGTTTCACAACAAAACCACGCCGGTACAACGCAGGAAAGCGGTTGAAACGCTGAAGTCTTACGAGCAGGACTTTCGGGCACTGAGCGGCACGGCTTCGCGCGTGAATACGAGCCTCAAAGGTTGAATGACTGCTGGCCTATAAAAGCGGCACCCGGCGCCGGGGGGTTTCGTAGTAGTCGGCTATCCGTTCCAGCGCCTTGGGGTTGAGCAGGCGCAGGCGCCCGTTCTGGATCTCATGCAGGCCCAGCCGCAACAGCCGCCGGAGTGTTTTGTTGGTATGCACCAAGGACAGTCCCAGCGCATCGGCAATGTGCTGCTGATTGATAGGCCACGCCACCGTGCCGCCCTGGCCATTGGGGTCTTTTTCCTCCAGCCCGAGGCGCTGCAGACGGCGGTACAGATGCATCAGCAGCATCGCAATGCGTTCCGTGGCGTTGCGCCTGCCGGTGGTGAGCAGGTAATCATCAACAAAGCCTTCCCCGCGTGCAGTCAACCAGGTGATGTCATAGCCCAGCTCCGGTTGCTTCCTGAATAATTCCCACAGGCCGTCTTGCGGGAAAACACACAGGCTGACATCCGTGACGGCCTCAACCCCATGCAAGGCGGTGTCCGAAAACTCCTGCTGCAGGCCGACCAGATCACCGGGCAATAAAAAATTCAGAATCTGCCGCCGGCCGTCGCTGAGCGACTTGTAGCGAAATGCCCAGCCCGAATACAGCGTGAAAAGTTTGCCGTTGGCTTGTTGCTCATGGACGACGATGGCGCCTGCATCCGCCCGGATGCTGCCACTGCGAAACCGTTCAATAAAGTCAATCGTGTCGGCTGGCGCTGGCGTAAATGCATCGGTGCGGCGCAACCGGCAATTGAGGCATCGCGACGGGGGGCTGGTGGCGGTGGTCACGGGGGTGATTTTGATGGTCATGGCGCACTTTTTGCGTGTGTGTATTTTTACATTGTGGCCACCCGAACATATCACTACAGTTGCGGCCACCCATGCAAACAAGCCACCCATCGAGCGCGCCTCTGTACGAAGCCATCTACGTCAGCACCCTGGCACCGGGGCTACCCATCAGCAGCGTGGCAGACATCGCCCGCAAGGCCCGTATTGCCAACCTGCGGCAGGAAATCACCGGGCTATTGATCTTCGACGGCATGCGTTTCTGCCAGCAGGTTGAGGGTATGAAAAAACAGGTCCTGGCCTTGATGGCGAAAATTCGGCATGACCCGCGTCACATCAACGTGAAAATAGTTCACGACGGCGAACTGGCCAGCCGACGTTTCAACAGCTTTCGCCTGGGTTACACCTCGGCCGTAGACCCGGACTTGCTGGAGCGGCTGGAGAACCTCCAGGGACTGGCCGCTGTCAGCGCTTTTGTGGCGCTGCTTTCGCAGGTGGATTCCGTCTAGGCTCCACGCTTCATTCTTGCAGAGCCGCCCACATTTCCTTGTCGCGCTTGGCCGTCCACACGCGCGGGTGCTTGATGCCGCTGGCCTCGTCAAAAGCGCGGCTGACGTCAAACGGCAGGCAGTGCTCATAAATAAACACATGGCCGAAAATCGGGTCCATGCTTTTTCGCGTGTGCGCCATCGCGGCTTTCAGGCTCATGCCGGCGGCGGCGGCTTCCTTGCCGGCGGCAAACAGTGTTTCAACCCAGCGCTGGGTATAGGCAAGCGCCTTGTTGACGTCGGCTGCGCCCTTCATGGCTTCGCCGCGACCGGGCACGATGGCTTCGGCCTTTAGCGCGCGCAGCGCTTCCAGCGTGGCGGGCCACTCTTCAAGTTGCGCATCACCGGTATACACGCCGGCCTCGTATTCAACCAGGTCGCCTGAAAACAGCACTTTTTCCTCTTCAACCCAGGCAATGGTGTCGCCGCGCGTGTGGCCCGGGCCGGGGTGCCAGATCTGTACTTTCACGCCGCCCAGATCAATCACCAGTTTGCCTGGCACTTCGTTTTTTGTCGGGTCACCGCCGGCAATCACCATCGTCGGCCAGGTCAGGCCGGGCACGCTGTCGGCGTTGCGAAACAGGCGCGGGAAGCGTTCCATCTCGCTTTGCATGTCCTCGGCGCCTCGCTCCACGATCAGTTCGTAGGTTCCCTGGCTCGCTATGACTTCTGTAGCGCCTTCGGCAATGAAAGCGCTGGCGCCCAGCACGCGCACCGCATGGTAGTGGGTCAGCAGCACGTACTTGATGGGTTTGTCGCTGACGCTGCGGATGCGCGCGATCAGGTCTTGCGCCATGGCCGGTGTGGCCGTCGCATCGCTCACCATGATGAATTTGTCGCCGATGATCACGCCCGAATTCGGATCGCCCTCGGCGGTGTAGGCCCAGCAGTGCGCGCTGAGTTTTTCAAAGGTGATTTTTTTATCGTCCAGGTCAGACTGGGAGGCGAAGGCTTTGGACATGGTGGGCTCGGTGGAGGCGGTCAAGGCATCTTAGTTAACGCGGCTGGCGGTTGCTGTCAGCCACTTGGCCGCACGCTGGCTCAACTCAGTCAGTGGCAACTTGCCATCGAGAGCGAGCACACCCGTCTCACCGGATGGGTCTTGCAGGGCAGAGAACTGGCTGGCGACCAGGCTGGGTGGATAAAAATGTCCTGCCCGTCGGGCCACGCGCCGCAGCGATTCGGCTTCTGAAATCTGCAGATGGACAAAATAGAGCGGCGCGGCGGCGGCGCGCAGCCGGTCACGATAGCCAGCTTTCAGAGCCGAGCAGGTCAGCACCGCGCCATCGCCGTGCCGCGCCAGTTCCAGCCCGAGCGTGGTGAGCCAGTCGGCGCGGTCATCGTCCGTCAGCGCCACGCCGCGCTGCATTTTGCTGACGTTGCTGGCGGGGTGAAAGTCATCGCCTTCGATCAGCGGCAGACTTAAGTGTGCCGCAATCAACTGGCCGACGGCTGATTTACCGCAACCGGCCACGCCCATCACGACCACGCGAATGCAGGCGCTGGGCGTCGGGGTGGCTGCGAATGCGACCGGGGAACCGTCAACATCGGACATGCCGAAATTATGACGGCACGCCCGCCGCCCGCCCAGATCGAATGCGGCCGCTTTATCGCCTCAATCAAGTCAGCAGGGCGCCGCCAAATCTTTACATGCAGTGTCAAAAGTCCTGTTAGCCCCCGATTTATCTGCGTAGTCAGCTATGAATATCATAGCAATGTAGTTTCCAATCCGCGCCACTTCGCCGACTGCTGCATGTCCCAGGCCGAGAACCAGCCGGCCCACGGCCCAAGCCGCCAGGCCGCTGGCGTGGCGCAGATCCTGCAGGGGCTGCAGCACGCCCCCGCGCCAATTAGGGGTAGCCGCTGCTTGCGTCACCGTGGCGGCAGCGCCCAACGAGGTCCAGCTAAATTGCGCCGATGCTTTCCTGCCGCACGCAAACGGCTCCATCACGATTTCCTGCCCGGGCAGCAGCGTCAGGCTATCGCCTCGGCTTAAAAAATGGTCGCCGGCCGTCACACGGCTATAACGGCTGTAAGCCCCAACGTCAGTCACGGTGACCCACACGCGGCCATGCGCAATACGCAACACACGGAGTGCTTTGGCGCGCACGGTGATGGCCTGGCCAGCGGCCAGAAGGCAGGCGACTGGATGGTCATTGGTGTAGTTCATTGTGTGCTCCAAAAAAGACCTGAATTGAATCATTCAGGACTCGATAGTCTGCCGGCTGCACTTCCCCGTCCAATGAAATCGCGCTACGCTATTCATTCTGTATCCGCATTAATCAATTCATCGGACTGGACATGCAGCATTCACAAACCCATTTGCGCTCCCGGCCGATAGCAGCGGGCCAGCTGCGCGCGTTTGAAGCGGTGGCGAGGCATCTGAATTTTCGCCTGGCTTCGGAAGAGCTGGCGCTGACGCAATCGGCCGTCAGCCGGCAGATTCAGAGCCTGGAAGAAGATGTCGGCGTCAGCCTGTTTCACCGCCACACGCGGGCGGTGGAATTGACCGGCGCGGGCGCGCAGCTGCTGCGCGCCGTGGTGCCGTCGCTGGAGCGCATTGACAGCGCTGTGCGCATGATTCGCCAGAGCGTGGGACGCAAAAGTGTTGCCATCAGCACCTGGGCTTCGTTTGCTTCCATGTGGCTGATTCCCCGCCTGGAGGCGTTTCAAACCGAGTATCCCGACATCGACATTCGCATTGACGCGACCGACACGCCGGTGGACCTGGAAACCACCGACGTGGACCTGGCGCTGCGCTATGCCACACCGGCGCATGTGCCAGCCCATGCACAGCGTCTGTTCGGCGAGCAGCTGGCACCGGTCGTCAGCCCCTGGTTGCTCAAAAGCAGCCCGACGCTGTCAAAGGCGGCAGACCTGGCCCGATTCGCGCTGATTGAAGCCGGTGACACCCACCGCAGCCAGCACCTCGAATGGCTGAGCTGGCAGCGCTGGTTTGACGTGCAGCAACTCAAACGGCTGGAACCCAAGCGCTGGCTTTATTTCAACTACGCCCACCAGATCGCGCAGGCGGCGGTGGCAGGCCAGGGCGTGGCGCTGGTGCGTACCCCGCTGATTGCCGAAAGCCTGGCGTCTGGCGATCTGGTTGAGCCGTTTCCGAAGCTCAGGCTGGATTCACCGCTGGCCTATTGGCTGATCGTCGGCCCGCGAAGCCAGGGTCGGCCGGAAGTGCAGGCATTTTGCAATTGGCTGAAAAACCAGGCGGCGACCACACGCGAAGCGATTGGCGATGTGCATGAATAGAGCCCCCACGCTCCCCACTGCGTGTGGTTCGCTGCCCCCCGAGGGGGCGCTGCGCCTGCGGTCTGGCAAAGCCAGTCCCGCGGCCCCTGCTTGCAGCTTCCCGACCAGCTAGCGATGGAAGCCCGTTTTCCCAAGCTCAAGCCGCAGGGCCGGCTTTGCCGGACTGCAGGCGGGCGGCCCCCTCGGGGGGCAGGGAGCTACACGCAGTGAGCGACCGTGGGGGCCCTAAATTGGCCAGACCACCCCGTTGTCGTTGAGCAGCGCATCCAGTGCCATGTCATGCGGCTCGGGTTCGAAATCTGGCAGCCAGCCATGCGTGTAACCCAAGCCCACGGTGAACGGGCGCGGCTGCAGCGTCGCCAGTGTGCGGTCATAAAAGCCGCCGCCGTAGCCCAGCCGGTAGCCGCCCGGCCCGTAACCGACGCAGGGCACGAACAGCAGCGTTGGCACCACGACTTCGGTGTCTTTGGGTTTTGGAATGCCATAGGCATCTTCTTCCATCGGGCAGCCGGGGTACCAGGCGTGAAATACCAGCGTCTTGTGCTGCTTGTTGACGACCGGCAAACCAATCTTGTGTGG
>JANPFZ010000358.1:0-3531 GCA_031423655.1 Polaromonas sp. | reverse complement strand
CATCGGCAAGGAGCTGGGTATCGACATCGTGCTGGCCGAAGTGCTCCCGGGCCAGAAGGCCGAAAAGATCAAGGCGCTGCAAGCCCAGGGCAACAAGGTCGGCATGGTCGGCGATGGCATCAACGATGCCCCGGCCCTGACACAGGCCGATGTAGGCTTTGCGATTGGCGCAGGCACCGACGTTGCAATGGAAAGCGCGCAGGTGGTGCTGATGAAAAGCGATCCTTACGATGTGGTCGGCGCCATCGAACTGTCACGCGCCACGCTGCGCAAGATGCACCAGAACCTGTGGTGGGCGGTGGGCTACAACGTGATCGCTTTTCCCGTGGCAGCGGGCGTGTTCTACCCGTTCACGCTGTCGCCAGAACTGGCAGCGCTGTCGATGTCGGGGAGTTCGGCGGTGGTGGCAATCAACGCGTTGATGCTCAAGCGCACCAAGCTGGCGGGTATCAAATCCGCAAAACCCCGGGGTGCTCCGAAAGCCGACGCCGAGCTTGCCGCAGGGACCGCTGCATGAAAGCCCCAAACCCTACCCGCCTCACTTCCACATGGATGGTCCTTGCCTGCGGAGTCTGGCTGATTGCGCTGGGTCTTTATTTCATGGCGCTGCGGCCACCACTTTTGCCTGAAGACCCTCGCTTCATGGGTACGACACTCGAGCAGCTTCGGCTTGCCGTGCCGGGGCTGGTAAGCTGGCTGCAAAAGGTATTTGCCGTCTTGGGCGGATTCATGGCGGGGACAGGTGTGCTCACGGTGTGGCTGGCCACCGTGGCCATGCCGGCCCGATTGAAGGGTACGTTCTGGGCTCTTGCTCTTTCGGGCGCGCTTACGGTGGTGTTGATGAGCGCAACCAACTTTGCGCTTCAGTCTGATTTCCGGTGGCTGCTTCTAGTACCGCCCTGGTCTGGATCGCAGGTCTTCTCCTCTTTGTCAAGGGACGTTAGCCAAATGGCGGCAGACCATTACTGTTCGCAAGGGGTTTGCTGAATGTGCTTCTCGGCCACAGCGAGCTTTTCAGCGGGAACCGTTCTTTTAGGGCTCGGCACCCTGACGCTGAAGTCAGCCCGTCGTCCGCGCGAGCTGATGTTCGCGGCCATCCCGCTTCTGTTTGCGGTTCAGCAACTGACGGAAGGTGTGATCTGGCTGACTTTCCGTTACGACGCACCGCCAATCAACAGGGTGATGACGCAGATTTATGCGTTCTTTTCGCACGTGCTGTGGCCAGCCTGGATTCCACTGGCCGTGCTGCTGATGGAGGCGCCAAGAACGCGTCACCGCGTGTTGCTTACCTTTGTGGCGGCGGGTGCGGCGGTAGGCGCCTACCTGCTTTATGTGCTGGTGGCTTTTCCGGCAGTCTCGCGGCCAGCAGGTCAGCATATTGAATACCTGTCACCTCATTTCTTTGCGGCCGAGGTGATGACCCTGTACCTGCTAGCCACCACGGTCAGTCCGCTCTTGTCCACGCACGGTGTCGTAAAAGTCTTCGGCGCTCTGGCGCTGCTGTCATTTGGCACGGCCTACTATTTCTATACGACCTGGTTCATCTCGGTGTGGTGCTTCTTTGCAGCGGTCTTGAGCAGCACTATTTTGTTTCACTTTGCAATGCGCCGTGCCAAACCCAGCGGCCCGCCGCGATTCGAGTGAACACCCTGCTGCGTCAAAGTGCGCGAGCGGTCCCACCGGCCGGACTGCGCCCCGCACAACTCGCCTGGCTGGCAGCGGCGGTTTTTGTGGTCTCGGCTGGGTATGGCGCGCTGATGCCTTTGCTACCTGGCTGGCTCAAGTCGATGATGCCGGTCGCCAGCGCCGCCGACCTTGCCCGCCATGTTGGCTATCTCGGCGGGGTGTATGCGGCCGGCGTGCTGTTCGGCGCTCCTTGGGGGGCTTCGTTTCGGACCGCGTTGGACGGGGTCGCATCCTCATCATCGGACTGGTCGGCTACGTCGCCAGCCTGCTGGCCCTTTTATCCCCTGCAGTGGCCGACGTATGGGGAATCTACGCGCTGCGCTTCGCAACCGGATTCTTCGTGGCGGCGGTTATCCCGGTGGTGTCCGCGCTGGTTGCCGGGCACACGCACGAAAAGCAGCGAGCGCGGCGCTTTGCGTGGTTGAGCGCTGTCTCACTGCTTGGGTTCCTGTTCGGTCCTGGTCTCGGTGCAGTGGCCAACTGGCTTGCGCAATTGGTGGGCGGAATAACAGTCCCCAACGCACCTTCGGCGCAGGCTGTGATCGTGCTGTCTGCCCTGCTCGGCGCAGTGATCATGCTCGGGCTCGCCGCCACGCTGCCCACACCGAGTAGCCCTGTTTCAGCGAGCGATCGCGCGGCGGCGTCTGACAGCAAAGGCCGCATGACCGCGCTGTACGGGCTCAACGCCGCCGTGATGTTCGTGCTGGCGGGTTTCGAGCTCGGCATCTTGCTGCAAGGTCAGCAGCACCCAGGCGTATCCGCGCAAGAGTTATCCCTCATGTTTGCTGAACGCACCCTGGTGATGCTGGGCATTAACGCATTGCTCTTTTTTACGCCACTGCTGGAAAAAGTCTCCGCACGCAAGCTCATGGGCGCAGGGCTGACTCTGGCCATGCTCGGGCTCGCCGTATTAACGCTGCATCGTGCCGACGCATGGGTGTACGTCGGCATCAGTCTGACCGCGGCCGGCATCGGCTTGATCCTGCCGGTCATCGCCTATCTCGCAGCCAGTGCATCGCCCCACAAGCTCGGGGTTGCCATGGGCGGGCTGGCAGCGGCATCCGGCATCGGCCAGACGCTGGGTTCCTCTGTGGGTGGATGGATGTTCAGTGCTATTGAACAGCGCAGCTTTGGCTGGCTGGCAGCCCCGTTGATGGCGATGCTGATGCTTTTGCTGCTGCGGCCACGCTGGTGGTCCGTCATCGCCGAAGATTCTGCTACCTTGTCCTTTCGACAGGCACTCCGTGGCCCATCCGACGCCCTCCAGGCAACCGCCGAGGAGCCACCTGCAAATACCTGATTCCATTTCTAAATCATTCGTGAATGCGATGGCAAAGCGAACAGGACAAGCGTACGGCTTGCCAAGCCGACAAAGTGCACAGACAACTTAGAACTGGTGTGGGCCCACCTGCGCTGTTCACGGCATAGAGCAGCGACACGGGTTCCGCTCATCTGCGGCCCTCCCTGTTCGATAACGACCCTGTGTGAGCTGCTTGCCATGGCAACGCCCCCCGTCATAGCTGCCCGCCCACAGGGCCTCGCGAGGCTGTGCTACTTATCCTGTAGCCGCCTGGCCGCTACTCCCGGGTCCCCCGGTAGAAGTCCCCAACCCAATCGGCGCCGGCACCTTCATCACGATGCGGGTGAACAACCGGTCAAACGCTTCATCGCGCGGATAGCGGCCCGTCAGCGGATCGTGGTTGCTGCCGAAGGCGGCGTCCAGCTCGTGCCAGTCGGCGGCATCCAGTCCCTTTTCTGCAGCAGGAAGAATCACTTGCTCTTCGATCCGCATGTGCTCCAGATAAAACGTCACATACGCACGCGCAGCCGACTCGAACGCCGCGC
>JANPFZ010000357.1:0-10340 GCA_031423655.1 Polaromonas sp. | reverse complement strand
CGGCGCAGGCGCTGCGGCGCTGGCTTGCCTCGGTTTGCTGATCAAGCTGGGCATTCCGCGCCACAACATTTATGTGACCGATCTGGCCGGCGTGGTGTACGAGGGCCGCACCGAGCTGATGGACGAAGACAAGATCCAGTTTGCGCAAAAGACCTATGCCCGCTCGTTGAGCGAAATCATCGAAGGCGCCGATATTTTTCTCGGCCTGTCTGCCGGTGGTGTGCTGAAAAAAGAGATGGTGGCCAAGATGGCCGCCAAGCCTATCATTTTCGCGCTGGCCAATCCGAACCCGGAGATCTCGCCTGCAGACGTTTAATCAGTGCGCGATGACGCGGTGATAGCCACCGGCCGCACCGACTACCCGAACCAGGTCAACAACGTCCTGTGTTTTCCCTACATTTTTCGCGGCGCGCTGGACGCGGGTGCCTCGACCATCACGGTGGAGATGGAAATTGCAGCGGTACATGCGATCGCCGAGCTGGCCCAGGCCGAGCAAAGTGAGGTCGTGGCGGCCGCCTATGTCGGCGAGAAGCTGACCTTTGGCCCCGAGTACCTGATTCCGAAACCGTTCGATCCACGCCTGATGATGAAGATCGCACCGGCGGTGGCCAAAGCGGCTGCCGACAGTGGGGTAGCGCTGCGGCCGATTCAGGACATGGACGCCTACCGCGAACGTCTGCAGAGTTTTGTCTATGCGTCAGGCACGGTCATGAAGCCGATTTTTGCCGCCGCAAAAACCGCCAGCCGCAAACGCATTGCCTATGCCGAGGGTGAAGAAGAGCGCGTGCTGCGGGCCTGCCAGATCGTGGTGGATGAAAACCTGGCCCGGCCGACGCTGATCGGCCGGCCTGCGGTCATTGCGCAGCGGATTGAAAAATTCGGCCTGCGCCTGAAGGAAGAGCTGGACTACGACGTGGTGAACGTCGAGCAGGACCACCGCTACCGCGACTTCTGGCAGACTTACCACCGAATGATGGAGCGCCGCGGCGTGACGGTGCAGATCGCAAAAATTGAAATGCGGCGTAGATTGACGCTAATTGCCGGCATGTTGCTTCTCAAAGGCGACGTGGACGGGTTGATTTGCGGCACCTGGGGCAATACCGCGCACCATCTTGACTACCTGGATCAGGTCATCGGCCGGCGCGAAGGCGTAGGTACTTATGCGGCAATGAACGGTCTGCTGCTACCGGGCCGACAAATCTTCCTGGTGGACACCCACGTTAATTACGACCCGACGGCGGAACAGCTGGTTGAAATTACCATCATGGCGGCCGAAGAGATGATGCGCTTCGGCATCAAGCCCAAAGCCGCCCTGTTGTCACATTCCAACTTCGGCTCGTCGAACCAGCCGAGCGCGCTAAAAATGCGCTGCGTGCTGCAGCTGCTGCAGGCCAAGGCGCCCTGGCTTGAAGTTGACGGCGAGATGCACGGGGATATGGCACTCGACGCGGGCTCGCGGGGCGCCCTGTTTCCCAACAACACGCTCACCGGCGAGGCGAATTTGTTGGTCCTGCCCAACATTGATGCGGCAAATATCTCCTACAACCTGTTAAAAACGGCGGCTGGCGGAAATATCGCTATCGGTCCGGTTCTGCTCGGCGCCAACAAACCCATGCATATCCTTACCGCCACCGCCACCGTGCGGCGGATCGTCAACATGACAGCGTTGACGGTCGCCGACGCTAACGCTGTTAGGTAAGGCTTGTATAAGAAGTTTGCGCTAACTTAAGAATAAGAAAACTCCCATACATATTGCCTAAATATTCAGCAGCCTATTGCGCTTACTGGTGAAATCTGGGAAACTAGCGCTCTTGAATTTTCAGGGTTAACCCGAGAAACTAGAGATCGTAAGTTGGGGCGGGTTGGATTTGAATTGGGTTTCGATGGGGTTTTAGCTCCTCATCCGGGCACTGGGTTCGAGAAAGGCATTTCATGTGGCGCAGTTTGTCGCGCGGGCGTTGGGGAGGCATTCGATCAGCGAGTACTAGAGCCTTGGCAGCTGGCCTGACGGGTCTGCTATTAGCGTCAAGCCCCGGTTTGGTGCAAGCTAAAGGCTCGATTTCGGACGGACCGCTTGAAACGATCAACTCGCGTCAGCTACCCCCGCAAGGACAGGACATGATGGCCTTGATTTACCAGGGCGGGCCTTTCAGGCATGACAAAGACGGCGTGGTGTTCGGGAACCGGGAGCGAATCCTTCCCGCTTATCCGCGCGGTCACTATCGGGAATACACGGTCAGGACGCCTGGCGAGCGTAGCCGGGGAGCCCGGCGCATTGTTTGCGGCGGCCCCAAGCCGGTTGCACCCGAGGCCTGCTATTACACCGACGATCACTACGCGAGTTTTCGCAAAATTGTTCAATAAACCGGACTGTGGTCGTTATTTTGAGTTTTGAATCAAGAGAAAGAGATGCGGAGATGGATACACCACTTCGTCGACCAACCGGGACGCAAATGCGCGCCCCGGGAGAAACGCCGCACCGCGGCGGTGGCAGTGACGCGCCCCTCAAGGGTGTGCGGCCCAACATCGTGCAGTCCATACGCGCTTTCCGCGTGCAGGACTTGCAGGATGCGGCCACGCACCTGCACCAGCATTTTCTGTACGCCAACCTGGGCAACGCCCAGAGCAAGCAGGAGATTTTGGACATGATTGCAGCCCAGTACACGTTTCCTGCCCATTTCGGCAAGAACTTCGATGCGCTGTACGACTGCATGACCGACATGGTTCACAAGTCGGGCCCGCAGCCGGGCTTTATCGTGGTGCTGGAGCAGATTCCGGCGCACGCGAAATTTGACAAGGAAGCGCGCGAGCAGCTGCTCGACATCTTCCGTGATGCTTCGGACTACTGGGCGGATCGAAAGATCCCGTTCAGATGCTTCTATTCTTTTCTGTAGCCCGCTCCCCAGACATCGGCCAAGGGGATCGGGCTAGCGAGGCCCAGCAGACAGTAGAAGGCGAAGAACCCATGCCTACCGACAAATTGATCGACGTATCACCTCTTGCCTTACGCATGAGCAGCCCGTTCAACGCAAGCTACTGGCTAGCCGCTGCCTGAAGCGCACGCTTAAAACGCGTCTTTCAGCCAGCCCATAAAAAAGCCCGCGTCAGCGGGCTTTTTTTCGTCTACGGATCTGTTCTGAACCTTTGTTTTGCAAGTGTTTCTGGCAGCCAGACCAAGCAAATCATGCGCGAGCAGCTATTACTTTTATAGCAGCAAGGGTTCCAGCATCAAATGTCGATCTGCGCGACCTGCTGCGCCAACGCGAGGTACTCAGCCACCGGCACTTCTTCGGCACGCCGCAGCACGTCAAATGCGCCCGAGAATTCTCGCGCCGTCAGCCACTGGCCTAGCGAATGGCGCAGCAGCTTGCGGCGCTGGCTGAACGCCACCCGCACCAGTTCACTGAGCAGGTTGACATCAATGGCCGCAGGCACGGCATGCGGCACCATGCGGACGATGGCACTGTCGACCCGCGGCGGCGGATCGAAACTCTGCGGCGGCACCTGGAGCACGTTTTCCATCGCGTAACGCCATTGCAGCATCACACTCAGGCGCCCGTAGGCGCTGGTCGAGGGAGCAGCCACCATGCGGTCAATAACCTCTTTTTGCAGCATGAAGTGCTGGTCTTCGATGACGTCCACCGCAGCCAGCAGGTGGAAAAGAATCGGCGTGGAAATGTTGTAGGGCAGGTTGCCTACCACCCTGATCTTTTGATTGTCTGCCTCTGCAGCCATTGAAGCCGCCAGAGCCGCAAAATCTACCCGCAGCACGTCCGACTCAATCACCGTCAGCAGGGGATGCGCGCGCAGTTGCCCGGCCAGATCGCGGTCCAGCTCAATGACGGTCAGGTGGCCCAGCCGTTCGACCAGTGGCCGCGTCATCGCCCCCAGCCCGGGCCCGATCTCGACCATCGGCTGACCGGCTTGCGGCG
This sequence comes from Polaromonas sp., assembly GCA_031423655.1. GTDB lineage: Bacteria > Pseudomonadota > Gammaproteobacteria > Burkholderiales > Burkholderiaceae_C > Polaromonas. The sequence goes on along the minus strand of JANPFZ010000357.1, from coordinate 6,408 downwards.
CAATCGCCTGCACGATCTCTTCAATAATGCCGCCGTCGGTCAGGAAATGCTGGCCGAAACGCTTGCGGGGGATGTGTTTCATGGGGTCGGGGTGCTGCCTTCGATAAATCCGGCTTTGTAATGCTATGTCTTTAATAGCTGATTACGCAATGATTGATTGGGCTTCAGCGTCATTTGTTCTGTAACGCGGCCGTTAGCTGATTTGGAGGCAACGGGTATTCAAGCCCGGCAGGGCCACACCCCAGCCCACTCCCAGAGGGGGAGGGAGCCACACACGCCGCGCATAAAGACGTGTGATGCTCATGCCCTGCAAGCAGGGGCCGTGGAACCGGCTCTGCCGGGCCGCAGGCGCAGCGGCCCCCTCGGGGGGCAGGGAGTTACGCGAAGCGAACGACCGTGGGGGCTATTGAGGCGCTTCGCGGTATTCAACATACGCCCGGCCCCGCACGTCCTGCACCCAGGTCAGGTAAGCCTCTTCCATCTTCTTTTCCCGCAGCACGTTGCGCGCGGCGTCGCGCTGCTCGCGGGGCGTCATTCGCGCCTCACGCCGCTCGGTCACTTGAATCAAATGCACGCCGAAGCGGGATACCAGCGGCTCCGAGACCTCGTTGAGGGCCAGGCCGTTCATGGTTTTCTCAAACTCGGGCACGAACATGCCCGGGTTCGTCCAGCCGAGATCGCCGCCCTGCTTGGCCGAGCCGTCGGTGCTGTTTTCACGCGCCAGCGCGGCGAAGTCAGCCTGACCTGCCTGCAGACGGCGCTTGAAAGCGGCCAGTTTTTCTACAGCGGCAGCTTCGCTCTGCTGCGGCGTAACCTGCAGCAAAATATGGCGGGCTCGCGTCTGGGGAATGGCAGCGGTCGACAGGCCCGCCTGTTTTTTCTCGATCACCTTGAGCACATGAAAACCGGCACCGCTGCGCAGCGGCCCGGCGATGTCGCCCGTGCGCAAATTGCGGATCGCCTCGACAAACAGCGGAGGATAACGCTCGGCAGTGCGCAGGCCCATCTGGCCACCGTCGGCGCGGGCAGTTGGCGCTGAAAACTCATTGACCAGCGCGGTGAAGTCCGTACCCGCTCGGGCGCGTTCGGCAACTTGCTGCGCCCGGGCCTGCAAGGCGGCGACCTGTTCGGCGCTGGCGTTTTCAGCCACAGCCACCAGGATCTGGGCCAGGTTGAGCTCCAGCGAAGCGGTACCTGCGCCGCCATCCTGCTCGCGCAGGAACTGGTCGACTTCCAGCTCGGTGACATTGACTTTAGGTTCGACCTCGCGCTGGCGCAGGCGGGTCACCAGCAGTTCGTCGCGCAAGTCAGACTGAAACTGGCTGTAAGCAATGCCATCGGCGCGCAGCCGCCGGCGCAGCTCTTCGACCGTGATCTGGTTTTGCCGGGCCACCGACTGCACCGCGCCTTCAACCGCGTTGTCATCAACGCGAACGCCGGACTCTTTGGCGAGCTGCAGCTGCGCCTTGTCGGTAATCAGGCGTTCGAGCACCTGCCGGGTCAGCTCGCTGCGCGGCGGCATCGGCGCGCCCTGCTGGCTCAATTGCTGCTCGGCCCGCAGCAGACGGGTACGCACTTCGCTGTTGGTGATTGGCTCGGAATTGACTACCGCCACGATGAAGTCGGCCTGGCGTTGACTGGCCGTGGCACTGGCGGGCGTACTGGCGGAGGTATTGGCCGGCCCACTGGCGCGGGCCGCCGGTACAGGCAAGCGAAGCTGGCTGGAAGGCTTCAGGCCCTGTGCCTGAACCGACGCGACCAACCCCGCCAGCATCAACAGGGAGACCACAGCAGGCAGCGGCGCAAAAACAAAAAAGCGGGCAAAACTGCGGTCAGAAAAACGGTAATTAGTCATAAGTGGTGAAACGGCTAGTGGGAGTGATTTTCTCACGCAGCAGCTGGTAGCGGGGAACGTTGGTTTTGAGGGTTTCCAACGGGCTGGAGCCGACACGGGTAAAGCCGGTCAGCTCAAGCTGGAACAAAATTTTGGTGCCCGAGTTGGTGATGCCGTTTTTCGACCGCTGCAGCACCACGCGGCCAATCCAGCAACAGCCTTCATACTCCACGCCCACAATCGAATCCGTCAGCCGTTTTTCCAGCGTGCTGTAGTTCATCCTCCCCACCGCGTAGTAGCGCCCCGCGCCCTGGCCCTGGCCGGCGCCCAAGTCACGCCCCTTGTCGCCCCACAGGTCATTGATGGGCCACTGCCAGCCCACATCGATCTGCTCGCTAAGGCCGCGCTGGCGCCGAACGGCCGCGCTGATTGTCCGGTAATTGCTGGGGTGGTAGCGGACGCCAAAAGAGCTGCGGTCTGACTGGCTGGTCTTGGGGTTGTACTGCACAGTGCCGTCGAACGACCATTGCGGCACCCAGTTGACAGACGCGCCCACCAGCAGGTCGCTGATGCGGTCCGTCACCGGCAGGCCGCCCGGCAGCGTCACATTTTGGTCTTCAAAACGGTTGCGCTGCGCGACGCCAAAACGCACTGCTTCGGCGCCCGTGGCCGGGTCCAGCAGACGCGACGTGACGCCCAGCGTCAGCAGATTCGCATCAGAAATGCGGTCGTTGCCGACAAAGGCGTTTTCAGTAAACACCGTCGCGAAATTGAAGCTGTTCGCCGCCGAGTCGTAGTTGGGCAGTCCGCTCTGGTCACGAAACGGCGTGCGAACGTAAAACACGCGCGGCTCCAGCGTCTGCGTGAAGCTGCGGCCCAGTAGCGCCGCATTGCGCTCAAACTGCAAGCCTGCGTCCAGGCTGAAGGTGGGCACCACGCGGGAAGCCGAGCGCAAACCGCTTGCCGCCGGCGCGTCAAATTCATACCGGGTGGCGTGCAGCTGCACTTTCGGCGTGATGAACCCGGCCGGAAACAGCCAAGGCCGGGCCAGTTGCATGCGTGTGAAAGCGCGATTGCTGTTCGGCTGCCGGGTGAGAACGCGGTCGGCTTCAAAACGCGTGTAGTCACCCTCGACCGACCAGTCAAAACCATTGCCAAAATCACCCAGGCTTGTCAGCCCGGCCAGCGGAGCATCCACCCGCGTGTAGCTGGCGGTGAGTTGCGGCAGACGGTCATAAGGCGGCGTGATCGGCGAATTGATGTCCTGCAGCGTCTGCCACTTCAGCGTTCGCGCCGCCGTTGAAAAATAGCCGCGACTCCATGCCAGGCTCGCGTCCTGCGCGAACAGGCGCTGCGTCAGCGACGTGCCACTGGCCTCCAGGTCGCGCCAGTAGTCGTTGTCACTGACGCGGTTCAGGTTCAGGTTTAGGGCGAGATCGCCAATGCTGGAGACGCCGCTGTAGATCGCGCCTGTGTGCTGCAGGCCGTAGGACCAGCGATCTCGATTGCGCAACTGGTCGTTGGGCAGGAAGTTGGCGCGCAGTTCGCCCCGGTAGCGCGGGTCCAGGTAGCGGAATTCGCCGGCGTAATCGATGCCGCGCTTGCTCATGAGGGCCGGTGAAAACGTCGCGTCACGATTCGGCGCGATGTCGAAGTAATACGGCTGCCTGATCTCCACGCCATTGACCGAGCCCAGTCCCAGCGTTGGCGGCAACAAGCCCGACTTGCGCTTGTCGCTGAGCGGAAAGCTGAACTTCGGAAAGCCCAGAATCGGCACATTCTTAAAACGCAGCACGGCACCGGTGGCGACACCGACATCGCGCTCGAAATCAAAATCGACCCGGCTGGCTCGCAGCACCCAGTCGGGCTCCCAGCTGGCTTCATTGCCGCGCTCACAGGTGGTGTAGCTGGCGCGGCGCGCCGTCAAGTGATTGCTGTCGATGAAATCAACGCGCTCGGCCTGGCCGTTGCCGCCGTTGGCTAAAAACCGGTAGTTGGGCTGGGTAAAAAAGCCCTCGAAGCGGTCAATCTGCAATTCAAGCTCGGGGCCTTCGAAGCGGTTGCCTGCGTTGTTGATGCGCACATTGCCACGGCCCTTCATCAGGTCGTCGGGCTGGTAGTACTCCAGCCGGTCGGCACGAATCGAGGTGGCGCCCCGGCGCACTTCGGCATTGCCATCAATCACGGTTTCCAGATCAGGGCGGCCCGTCAGCCGGTCACCGAACAGGAAGGTGGGCCCTTCGTTGCCGGGCGTGTTTGGCGCGCGTTCGCTCAGTTGCGGGCTGCCCTTGAGACGGGCCGGGGGGTCTGCTTCACCCGTGCCAGCGGGGGCCGGGGTGGGCACACGCAAAGGTGGAATGGCGGGGGCCTGCGCACGCGCGGGAGCGGCATACGCCAGGCCCAGCGTTGCGCACAAAACCAGTCTGCGGGCAGCCTGGGCCGCTTGGGTAGCAGGGGAAAGAATTAAAGGCGGGGACGGCGCCGGGCGCATCATTTGTATGAGATAAACCGATTTGTAAAAATCAAGACTGATTATCCATGACGCCCTCTCCTCGCCCCTTTCGCGCACTGTGCCCTTCTCGCCCTTCTCGCCCTTCTCGCCGCTGCCTGCACACGCCGCGCTGCAAGGTCACCACCGGCCCCTACAGGCCTGTCGCATGACATCAGCATCCATCGACTGGCCAGACGCCGCACGCCAGCATGCTTTTGGCGCCTGGCTCGCCGCCATCGCCGGACCACATCGCTTGCAGGCCGGCAGTCTGCGGCTGGCATCAGCGGATGCCAGTTTCCGCCGCTACTTCCGGGTCGATGGCCTCGATACACCCAGCAGCTTCATCATCATGGACGCACCACCGGCACAGGAAAACTGCGCGCCCTTTGTTCATGTGGCCGAACTGATGCGCAGCGCGGGCGTACACGCGCCGCATGTGCTGGCCTGGGACGAGGCGCTGGGCTTCATGCTGCTGAGCGACCTGGGCGCGCAAACCATGATGGACGTGATCGGCCCGCCCGCCGCTATCGATGCGTTGGCGCAACCGACCGCCGCCGATCACGCGCTCTACCTGCAGGCCGTCGATGTGCTGGTGCAATGGCAGCTGGCGTCAAAGCCGGGCGTGCTGCCGCCCTACGACGACGCGCTGCTGTCGCGCGAGCTGGCTCTTTTCCCCGATTGGTACGTGGCGAAACACCGCAGCATCATGCTGACGACTGGCCAGCAAGCCACGCTGGCTAACGCATTCCAGCAGATCAAGGCCAGCAGTCTGAATTCATTGGGCGGTGCTCAGGTGTTTGTGCATCGTGACTTCATGCCAAGAAATCTGATGGTGCTGTTAGAAGCCCCCACGCTTTTCGCTTCGCGTAATACGCTGCCCCCCGAGGGGGCGCTGCGCCTGCGGCCCGGCGAAGCCGGTTCCGCGGCCCCTGCTGGGGGAATCGCGGATACACGCAGCACCTCCCTAGGCGTTCTGGACTTTCAGGACGCCGTCTACGGCCCCATCACCTACGACATCGCCAGCCTGATGCGCGATGCATTTTTGAGCTGGGGAGAAGATTTCGTGCTCGACGTGACGGTGCGCTACTGGCAAGGGGCGCGCAAAGCGGGCTTGCCGGTCGGTGATGACTTCGGCGAGTTTTATCGTGCAGTGGAATGGATGGGCCTGCAGCGACATCTGAAGATCCTCGGCATTTTTGCGCGCCTGACGCTGCGCGACGGCAAGCCCAAATACCTGCTTGATACGCCGCGCTTCATGCGCTATGCCCGCGCCACCTGTTCGCGTTACCGGCCCCTTGGCCCGCTGATGGTGCTGCTCGACGAGATCGAGGGCAACGAAACCCGTGTGGGCTATACGTTTTGATGCAAAATAAGCCTCCAGCCCAGTTGATGCATGCGCAAGCAGCTATTACTTTAATAGCATTATCGCGGTACTTAAAACCTGAAAGAGCGCCATGACGGCGCGTTCAACAGCACGATTTTTTGCCGATCTGCCGCTGCTGCCAGGCACGTCGATCAGCCTGCCCGATTCGACCGCGCGCCATGTGCAGGTGCTGCGGCTGCAACCGGGCGATCACATCACGCTGTTCAATGGCCAGCCCGGTCCCGAAGGCGAGTTCGACGCCACCGTCACGCGCATGGGCCGCAGCGATGTGGATGTGACCGTTGGCGCCTTCACCGCGACGCAGCGCGAAGCCACGCGCCCCATTCATCTCGCCGTCGGCATGCCAGCCAATGAACGCATGGACTGGCTGGTCGAAAAAGCCACCGAACTCGGCGCGGCCAGCATACAGCCGCTGATGAGCGAGCGCAGCGTATTGCGCCTGAAAAGCGAGCGCGCTGACAAAAAATTGATTCACTGGCGCGGCATTGCCGTGGCGGCCTGCGAACAATGCGGGCGCAACCGGTTGCCGGTAATTCATGAAGTACGCACGCTAGCCGACTGGCTGAAAGCGCTGAGCCTGAACTCACTTGACGCCACGCATGCACGGCTGCTGCTGTCGCTTCAAAACGGCGCCAGTCCGCTGTCCGCAGCTGTGGCCGTTGAACAGTCACTGACCTTCCTCAGCGGCCCCGAAGGCGG
>JANPFZ010000356.1:0-3796 GCA_031423655.1 Polaromonas sp. | reverse complement strand
ACTTAAATATCACCGTCTTATGGCCGTTCAGAAGCACGCGGTGTTCGCTGTGCCATTTCACCGCGCGGGCCAGCACCTGGCTTTCGGTGTCGCGGCCCATGGCGGTCAGGTCGTCCACGGTTTTGCTGTGGTCGGCGCGCGCCACGTCCTGCTCGATGATCGGGCCTTCGTCCAGGTCACCGGTGACGTAATGGGCCGTGGCGCCTATCAGTTTCACGCCGCGGTCATGTGCCTGGTAATATGGTTTTGCGCCCTTGAAGCTGGGCAGAAACGAGTGATGAATATTGATGGCGCGGCCGGCCAGCCGGGTGCACAGGTCATTGGAAAGAATCTGCATGTAGCGCGCCAGGACGACCAGTTCGGCGCCCTCGGCTTCGATGATCTCCAGCTGCCGGGACTCGACCTGTGCCCTGGTCGCTGCCGTGACGGGCAGATGATGAAAGGCAATGTCGTAACTGGCCGCCAGCTGGTAGAACTCACGGTGGTTGGAGATGATGGCGCGCACATCCAGCGGCAGCAAACCCGACTTGCAGCGAAACAGCAGGTCGTTGAGACAATGACCTTCCTTGCTGACCATGATGACGGTGCGCATGGGCTGGGTGGTGGCGTGCAGTTTCCACGCCATGTTGAACGGCTCTGCAAACGTCTGCAGCTGCGCGGTCAGCGCGTCATGCGTCAGCTCGTCGCAGGCAAATTGCACCCGCATGAAAAAGAGCCCGGTGTCGTGGTCGTTGTACTGCGCGGCCTCTTCGATGTTGCCGCCGCTCTGCAGCAGAAAACCGGAAACCGCGTGAACAATGCCTTTGCGGTCCGGGCACGACAGGGTCAAAACATAAGCAAGATTCATAGGGTTCGAATTGTCGCTGATGACAACCGGGAAAGCGACCCGGCCACGTCGCGACAGCACGGCTGTTGCGCAGCGGTGCCAGAATGGGGATCAACCGGATTCAGGAGAAAGACAATGGCCTATCAAGACTTCAGCATGGACCACCAGTGGCTGCCCTTCACACCGAACCGCAGCTTCAAAAAAGATCCGCGTATTTTCGTCGCCGCCAACGGCGTGTACTTCACCACGCATGACGGCAAGCAGGTGCTCGACGGCATTTCCAGCCTGTGGTGCGTGGTGGCAGGGCATAACCGCAAACCGATCAACGACGCGATCAAAAAGCAGCTCGACACACTCGACTACGCGACCGCGTTTCAGGCCAGTAACGACAAGGCTTTTGCTGCCGCCGACATGATCGCCGCGATGGCGCCCGGCGACCTGAACAAGGTGCTGTTCTGCAATTCAGGATCAGAGGCGGCCGACACCTCATTGAAGGTGGCGCTGGCCTACCACCGCGCGCGCGGCGAAGGCCACCGCAATGTGTTTATCGGCCGCGAGAGGGGCTACCACGGCGTCGGCTTTGGCGGCATGAGCGTCGGCGGCATTCCGGCCAACCGCAAGGTCTATGGTTCGGCATTTTTACCGCGTGTGGACCACCTGCGATTCATTCATGATCCGCTGCACCCTGAACATGCCAGTCATGCGTACATCAACGGCGTGGAGCCGGTCTGGCAGGAAGACATTCTGCTGGAGCTGGAGCAGCGCATCCTGCCGCTGCACGATCCGAGCAATATCGCCGCGGTGATCGTCGAGCCGGTGGCCGGCAGCGCCGGCTGGTATCTGCCGCCGCAGGGCTACCTGAAGCGCTTGCGCGAGATCTGCGACAAGCACGGCATTTTGCTGATCTTCGATGAAGTCATCACCGGCTTCGGCCGTCTGGGCGTCAACTTTGGGGCCGACTTTTACGGCGTGGTGCCCGACATGCTGAACTTCGCCAAGGGCGTCACCAACGGCGTGATTCCACTGGGCGGCGTGATCTGCAGTGACCGCATTTACGACGCCATGATGAACGCCCATAGCGGCGCACCCGAGCATGCGGTGGAGTTCTTCCACGGCTACACCTATTCGGGCCACCCGGTCGCCTGCGCGGCGGCGATTGCAACGCTGAACCTGTTCAAGGAAGAGAAGCTGTTCGAGCGCGCCGGCCAGATGGGCAAGGTGCTGGGCGGCGCGATGCACAGCGGCCTGAAAGGTCTTCCGAACGTGATCGGTATTCGCACGCTGGGCCTGGCCGGTGCGGTGGAATTGACGCCCATCACCGGCTCCCCTGGCAAGCGCGCCTACGACATCTTCATGCACTGCTTCCACGCCGGCGTTCTGGTGCGCCCCGCTGCTGACAACGTCGTGGTTTGCCCGCCCTACACCATCGAGAAAGAGCACATCGACCGGATCGTCAACGTGGTCGGGGATGCGATACGCAAATTTGCCTAGCCAGCATCGCTGCCCGGCAGTCACAGGCATGGTAGGCGCGGTTTCGTGTGTCAAATCGGCCTCTAGCCCACGTGTTACCTGCGAAAATAGCTATGAAAAATATAGCGTTTAATCATTTGCGCTGCGTCATTAGTACCCGCTTTCAGCGCATGCCACCAGCCCCTGCCTTGTTTTCAAACTGCGCCTTCAATCCGGCGCAGTAGTCTTTCTCCGGCAAGGCAGGCGTCGCCCAGGTGCTGTCAAACGCGCGGTCCTTGTCTGTCGCGTCGCCTAAGCGCAGGTGAACCGCCTTGGCATGCAGCGTGGCCGGCAAATGTTGCGGCACGCCGAGCTGTCGGTTGACGTGACCGTTGCCGGCCAGCAGCACCACGACTTTGCCGGGCAGCGCGACGTCCTCAATGGTCTGGGCCATGGCCTGGTCTTTAGCGATCTGGACGCGCGTCATCGGCGTGATCTGGCTTTCGGGCAGCAGGTTGCAGTGGCCGATGCGAATCAGCTGCTGCTGTGCTTTTAGCGCCGGGCCAGGCAATTGTGTGTCGAGCTTCGCGTCGCCCATGCTGCTTCGCATCTTTGCCGTCGGCAGGTTGGCGCCCAGCACCGGCACGCCAGCGCGCACCGCGGTCATCACGGCCGGGCCATACGCGGCCCAGGGCCAGCCCTTGTCATTCCACCGCAAGGCGTTTTGCACCTGTTGTTCGGTCGCTGTCGGCTTCAGTTTTGCCGTGCTGACGCCCGCATCGGCCATTTCAACGGCGAGGGCCGCCAGCAAGCCACGGCCAGCCAGGTGCGCCACCACCTGTTGCTCGATCTGCTGGTGCTCCGCAGCGTCATGCTGCTCACCGATCAGCAGTGCATCGGCGGGCAGCAGCGCGTCAACCCGGGCTGCCGTGGCCGTGGCGGCGGCGACGGTGCCACCAGCAGGCTGAAGAATGGGGGGCACGGCGCGGTTGATGCAGCCGCCGACGAGCACCAACGTGGTCATGGCAATCGCATAGCGTGTGAGAAGCTGACGGGCTGGCTTCGGGCAGGGCAGGGCAAAATGATGCATCGCTGCATCCTAGTGCTTCCTGATCCAAGGCGCCGCGTTTTGACTGCTTATCCCCGCCTGCCGTTCACCCTCTGTGGGGCATACAGGTATAGCGACCAATACCTCAAGCGTTGCCATTTCTTTGATGCCCCTGACTCCGTCCCGTTCATTTTTGTCCTTGCGTTCAAGCTCCCCGCTTCGTATTTTTCTGACCCTATTGCTTGCGCTGGCTGCAGCGGGTCTGTGCATTGTTCTTCACACTCCGCTGCCCTGGATGATCGGCCCTTTGCTGGCGACCGCAGTGCTGTCAATGCTGGGCGGACCAGCGGAAAGCTGGACGCCTTTGCGCAATGCCGGGCAGTGGATCATAGGCGCTGCGCTGGGTCTTTATTTCACGCCGCAGGTGGTGGCGCTGGTGGCCGGGTTGTGGTGGGCGATTGCGCTCAATATCG
>JANPFZ010000355.1:0-2346 GCA_031423655.1 Polaromonas sp. | reverse complement strand
ACGGAATGCTGTAGAAGCGCTTGAAGATCACGCCCAGCACGCCTTCACGGTAGGCGGCGTAATTGAAGCCGGTTCCTTCCACCGCGTAAAACGGCACGCCATCCTGGATGAATTCAAGCGCGCGAACGGACTCGAAGTACGGCGAAAACTGGTCCAGCCGCGGCGGCCCGCCGGTGATGACGCGAACCGTCTTTCCTTGATAAATCGAAAAATCCACCAGCATGTCGTCTTGCCGCGCATGAAAGCGGCCGACGCCGAAGACCGGCATGTAGGCACGTCGCTCGAAGCCGTAGATCGATGCGGCGGTGTAGGCCTCGGCCATCAGCACCACGCCGGGGCTGTCGATCTGCTTCAGAATTTCGGCGGTCTGGTAGCTGCGAATGATTTGTGGGTACAGCTTTGACAGTGGCGCGGTATTACGCCAGGTGTCCAGCGTCGTCAGGTGAAGCGCAGCGACCACCAGCACGTGCAGGCTGGCAAATGCGGCGATGGCTTTGGCACAGGTTTTGAGCTTGTCGTCCGGCAGCGCGAACGCGAGATAGGCAAACCCGAACGCATAAAACGACATTACCCAATGCAGGCCGATGACTTTCTTGGCTGACAACAGCGCAAAAAACACCACCGGCACCACTACCAGACAGGCCAGCAGCCGCTGCTTCGCACCGGCAGCGATCACGCTCTGCCGATGTTTGAACACCAGCCACGCAGCTACCGGGGTGATGAGGTAGAGCATCATGCCGACGTACATCAGCGGCTTGCGCAGCTCGAACACCTCAAGCTCGTTGCGGTTGTAGAGGTTGAACATGATGTTCGACCAGCCATGCGACAGGTTGTAGGCAATATTGATCGCCGGCCCGGGCAGCGCGCACAGCACCAGCACGGCAAAACCCGCCAGGCGATCACGTCGGTACAGCAGGAAGTACACCGCGTAGGCCAAGCCCAGCACCACCGAAAAATACTTTGACAAGAACGCACAGCCGAGGAATACCCCGGCCAGCGCATAAAGGCCGTAGGCGGCCCGATCAAGCTGCGTGCGGCGTTCGGCCCGCAGCAACGCGGCGGCCGACCAGGCCGACCAGAAGATCAGCGGTGTGTCGGTGGTGATCAGCATGTTGAGCCAGTTCACCGGCGCCAGCCAGAACAGCAGCACGGCCCAGGCTGCGCGGTCCCGATTCCCATCTTTCAGAGCCCACCAGATCGCGCCACCCACACCCAGCGGCAGCAAGACCACCGGCAGGCGAATCGACCAGAGGCTGTCGCCCAGCGTGGCCCGCATCAGCGCAATCACCCAGCCGACCATGGGCGGGTGGTCCGAGTAGCCCCAGTCGGGATACACGCCCCACCAATAGAAAAAGGCTTCATCGCCGGTGATGGGGAAGGTGGCGGCGATCCAAAAACGCAGCGCCAGTGAAGCGAGCCCTGCCGCCAGCAGCCACCGGGTAATGCCGGACGTCTTCAAGGCATCGGGCGCGAGGCTGGCTTGGTGGGACAGGGACATCGGAACGTGTGGAATGAGGGAAGGGAGAACGAAAGGACGAGAGCAGACTGCAACAAAAGCGACCCGCCCCAGCCGCGTTAACGCAGGCTGATTTCCCTGCGAATGGCCGCACTATAGATCAAGGTCGCGACGCCAATCGCCACAGCCAGCCACAGCGTCAGCAGGCGTATCAACACCGTCGCGGTGAGTGCTGTTCCCGGCGTGGCGCCGTGCGCCGCCAGCAGCCCGGCCAGCACCGCCTCGGTACCGCCCAGCCCGGCCGGCAGGGCCGACAGCGCGCCAGCCACCATAGCCACCGCATAAAAACCGGTCACGGTCATCAGCGTGATGTCAACGCCCAGTTCGCGGCAGACCAGCCAGGCTGCCACGCCCTGTCCGGCCCAGGCCGCCAGCGTCAGGCTGAACCAGACCAGCGGCCGCACCGTCAGGCAATGCCCCGCTTCGCGCAGCCAGGCGAAGCGCACGCGTATGGCCGCGCGCCACCGCAGCGCCGCTGCCAGTCCGAACAACAACAGCAGTCCCAGCGCGGCGAGCGCCAGCATCACGCTGTGTGAGTTCCTGACGCCTTCATGGCCAGCCAGCCAGACCACACCGGGCAGGCACAGCAGCAGCAGGCACAGCAGGTCGGCCAGCCGCTCGGCGCCAAAAATCGACAGGCTGTGCCGTGCACCCAGCGGATTGCTGGCCAGCATCAGGCCGCGCGTGGCCTCGCCGATGTTGCCGGGTGTGGGCGTGAAGGCGTAGCCCGCCAGGTACAGACGCAGGCCCTGCAACCAGCCGAAATGACGGCCGTAATGCGCCATCCACAGCCGCCAGCGCATGCCGCGCAGGCCGTAGCCCAGCAGGCA
>JANPFZ010000354.1:0-3767 GCA_031423655.1 Polaromonas sp. | reverse complement strand
TGCCTTGGCGGCTTCGCGGGCCGGCTTGAGCCATTCGCGCGCGTCGAATTTTTCGGGGTTTTCAGCCAGAAACTTGCGCACCGCACCGGTCATCGCCAGGCGGATGTCGGTGTCGATGTTGATCTTGCGCACGCCATGTTTGATGGCTTCCTGAATTTCTTCGACCGGCACGCCGTAGGTTTCCTTCATCTGGCCACCAAATTTACGGATGATTTCCAGCATTTCCTGCGGCACCGACGACGAGCCGTGCATCACCAGGTGCGTGCTCGGGATGCGTTTGTGGATCTCCTTGATGCGGTCAATCGCCAGGATGTCGCCGGTAGGCTTGCGGGTGAATTTATAGGCGCCGTGGCTGGTGCCAATGGCAATCGCCAGTGCGTCGATCTGCGTCTGCTTGACGAAGTCTGCCGCTTGTTCGGGGTCGGTCAGCAGCTGCTCGCGCGTCATCGTGGAGTCGGTGCCGTGGCCGTCTTCCTTGTCGCCCTTCATGGTTTCCAGCGAGCCGAGGCAGCCCAGTTCGCCTTCAACGGTGACGCCGTATTTGTGCGCCAGTTGCGCGACTTTCTTTGTCACGTCAACGTTGTATTCATAGCTGGCAATGGTCTTGCCGTCGGCCTCCAGCGAGCCGTCCATCATGACGGAAGAAAAGCCCAGATCGATGGCACCCTGGCATACGTCGGGGTTCTGGCCGTGGTCCTGGTGCATGACCAGCGGAATCTGTGGATACATCTCGATGGCGGCTTGAATCAAATGCTTGATGAACGGCTCGCCCGCATATTTGCGCGCGCCTGCACTCGCCTGCAGAATCACCGGGGCGCCGGTCTCCCTTGCTGCTTCCATCACGGCCTGAACCTGTTCGAGATTGTTGACGTTAAAAGCCGGAATGCCGTAGCCGTTAACGGCGGCGTGGTCCAGCAGCTCACGCATTGAAACGAGTGCCATGATTGAGTTTCCCTGTGAGTTGATCGGTGGCTGATGTATGCGCCGGTGCGCCGTGCTGGCGCAGCGGTCTGCCCTGAGCGGGTAGGCGTGTAACCGCGCCGTTACCTCTTGTTATTTTAGCGGCTGGCCCGCTCCGCACATGTAAGAAAACGCTGGAATTGATGTGGGTCCTGCTTCACCGCGCGCTGCCCCGGCCGCGCGCCTGGTTGATCTGCCCAACGGTCGCGCGGTCATCAGGAATCTTTGGAACGCCAATGTGCCCGCTGAGGTGACCGCTTAAGTGCCTGTTAAGGCAACGGCGGGTATGGTCACGGCCTTCCCAGATGATCCGACGGGCTATCTCTTTTGAATTCCTCCCCTTTTATCCGCACGCCGGCGCCTTTCACGCCCGTTCGCCGCTACAGTTTGGCAGCTTTTATGCTTCTGCTGGCTTGGGACGCTTCCGGTCTCGACCTGGGGATGGCCCGCCTTTTTGGCTCGGCAACCGGCTTTTCGTACGAGTCGCATTGGCTCTGGCGCGGCGTGCTGCACGAACCGATGCGCAACCTCGGCTGGCTGCTTGAATTGACCTTGCTGGCGGGTATTTTCCGGCCGTTTGGTGCGCTGAAGCGGCTGACGGTTGAACGTCGTCTGCAGTTGGCGCTGACGCCGCTGCTCGCACTGGTTGCTGTGGCAGGAATCAAATTGCACAGCCTGACCAGTTGCCCCTGGGACCTGCGGGAATTCGGCGGTGTGGCGACTTATGCGTCGCACTGGGCGCTGGGGCTGGTCGATGGCGGCCATGGCGGCTGTTTCCCGGCCGGCCATGCCTCGGCCGGTTTCGCGTTTGTTGCCGGGTTCTTTGTCTTCAGGCACACCATGCCCCGACAGGCGACCCGCTGGCTGCTCGGTGCCTTGTTGGCCGGGCTGATGCTGGGCGTGGCGCAGCAGGTGCGGGGCGCACATTTCATGAGCCACACCCTGTGGACGGCCTGGCTGTGCTGGTCGTGCGCTGCTGCCGTTGATTCGGTGGTCAGCCAGTGGATTGCACAAAGGCCTGCACGCGCGCCAGCACCGGTGCACGACTTCGAAGCACAGACGCCATTGCTGCGACCAGCGTCACATGGCTGACGCCGTCGAACAGTGCTGATTCGACCCGCACCCCGCTGGCTTCCAGCTTTCTGGCCATGGCTACGGTGCTGCGCTGGGGGCTAACGAGGCTGTCATCGGCCGGCGCCAGCAACAGGGCAGGCGGCGACAGTTTCGAGGCATGCACCAACGGCTGGCTGTCTGCCGGGGTGTTGGGCCACTCAAATGCAACCCGGGTCAGGCGGTCGCCTATCGGCAGAAAATCGTAAGGGCCGGCCAGACCGATCCAGCCGGCCAATTGCGCTGGCCGCAGGCCTTCAGCGGCCAACCAGCGGCCGTCCAGCGCCACCATGGCCGCGTTGTAAGCGCCTGCGCTATGGCCCATCACATAGACCCGCGAGGGGTTGGCGCCGTATTGCGACGCGATTTCTATGGCGTGGCGAACGGCTTTGGCGCTGTCCTGCACAAAAACCGGATAGCGTACTGCCGGGCTCAGGCGATAGTCGGCCACCATCGTGACCATGCCTTTGGAGGCCAATGCCTCGCCGACAAAGCGGTAGTCGGCGCGGTCGCCCGACGACCAGCTGCCGCCGTAGAAAAAAACCACCAGCGGCGCGCCCTGCACCGGCATCGCCGGTTGGTACAGATCAAAGCGCTGACGCGGGTCTGGTCCGTAAGGAAGACCTTCGGTGCGTACGTAGGTGTCGTCAGCCACCGTCGCATTCAGCAGGTCAGTAGCGGAGCAGGCCGTGAGCAGGGCCGGCAACAGGGCCAAAAGAGAGCGTCTGGGCAATTGAAAAGGAATGGGATGCATATCAGTACCTGTTATACGTGGCGCACCCGGCGCTGGATTCAGCCGGCGCCGCCTTGGCGCGCCAGCCACTGTCCCGTTTTGTTGACCGCCTGCCGCAGCCGGCCTGCGCTCAGCCCGCGCTTAGCCCTCGCTCTAATCGCGCTCTACCTGCGCGCTAAGCGACCCGGCAGACTTTGAGCATGTTGGTGCCGCCCGGCGCGCCCATCGGTTCGCCGCAGGTGATCGCGTACACATCGCCGCTTTGCACAATCCCCCGGCGCAGCAGATCGCCTTCGGCCTGATCGAGCGCGGTGTCGCGGTCAGCGCTCTGGTCCATCAACAGCGGCTGCACATTGCGGTACAGCGCCATTTTTCGCTGCGTCGACAGACGCGGCGTCAGCGCATAAATCGGCAGGCGAATGTCATGGCGGCTCATCCACAGCGGCGTCGAGCCACTGTCGGTCAGAGCGACGATGGCTTTGGCGCCCAAGTGGTAGGCGGTAAACAGCGCGCCCATGGCAATCGACTGGTCGATGCGGTTGAAGGTTTTGCCGGTGAAGTCGCCGTCGAGCTCCTTGTACTCGGCCTTCTCGGCTTCTTCGCAAATCTTGGCCATTTCCTCGACAGTTTCCAGCGGGTATCTGCCGGCGGCGGTTTCGGCGCTCAGCATCACCGCATCGGTGCCGTCGAGCACGGCGTTGGCTACGTCACTGACCTCGGCGCGGGTCGGCACGGCGTTGACGATCATGCTTTCCATCATCTGCGTGGCGGTGATGACCAGTTTGTCGCTGGCGCGTGCCATCTTGATCATGCGTTTTTGCAACGCCGGCACGGCGGCGTTGCCGACTTCGATGGCCAGGTCGCCACGCGCCACCATGATCCCGTCGCTGGCGCGCAAAATTTCATCCAGCTTGGGAATCGCCTCGGCGCGCTCGATCTTGGCAATCAGGCCGGGCTTGTGTTT
>JANPFZ010000353.1:0-5526 GCA_031423655.1 Polaromonas sp. | reverse complement strand
TGGTCAAACTTTCCGTCAATATGCACGGTTTGACAGCATATTTCGCCGCATCGCGCCAAAAACGTAACTTTGTGCTTGAATGAAGTCTCGCGGCTCAACAACACGGAGTGCTCCATGGAATCCACCCACGTCGTTCCCCACGCCCCCGCTTTCACGCTACCCATCGCGAAAGTGCGAAGTGTGTACCAAACCGCCGATGTCGAGCGCAAACTCGACAAGCTGCACGGCAGTGATTCACGCGACCATGAGCACTTGCGCAGCACTTACGAACGCATGCTCGAACGCGGCCCCGACCGCTTTCAGATGAAGCCCAGCGGCATTCCGGAAATGGCCTCGCTGTATGACGCGCTTCCCAACTTTCGCGATGTGCTCGATGACGTGCGGCGCCATGTGGCGTTAAGCCATGACAGCGCCGATGGCCTGGAGGTCACGCCCATGCTGCTGCTGGGCAAACCGGGCATCGGCAAGACGCATTTTGCCCGGCAGATGGCCGACCTGATAGGCACCGGCATGAACCTGGTGTCCATGAGCTGCCTGACGGCTGGCTGGCTGTTGTCGGGTTCGGCATCCCAGTGGAAGGGAGCCAAGCCCGGCAAGGTGTTTGAATCGCTGGTGGACGGCAGCTACGCCAATCCGGTGATCGTGATCGACGAGATTGACAAGGCCGCCAGTGACGCCCAGTACGATCCGCTGGGCTCCTTGTACAGCCTGCTCGAACACGACACCGCCTGTGCGTTTGTGGACGAGTTTGCTGAAGTGCCCATAGACGCGAGTCAGGTGCTGTGGATCATGACGGCCAATGAGGAGCGTGGCATCCCCAACCCTATCCTCAACCGCATGAATGTGTTTGAGATCGCACCGCTCACGCCCAGCCAGGCGCGGCACATCGCCTTGCGCCTGTACCAGTCGATCCGCGCCAGCCACGATTGGGGCTCGCGATTCGATGAGCTGCCCGCCGACGATTTGCTGGACAAGCTGGCCACACTGGTCCCGCGCGAAATGCGCCGGGCCCTGATGGCGGCGTTCGGCAACGCACGCCTGGCCAGCCGCGGCATGCTGCAGGTGAACGACCTGCCGCGCGGTGCGGCCAGCAAGGGCCAGATCGGGTTCCTGCAATAGGTATCTACAAAGCGGGCTCCAGCTTGCGGTTCACCAGCACAATCCCCACGGCCACTGTGGTCAGCGCCATCAGCAGGCTGGGCGTCACCGCTTCCTTCAGCCACAGCGTGCCAAACAGCAGTGCAAATAGCGGCGTGAAAAACACGAACACCGAAATTTTCGTCGCCGGATAGCGCCCCAGCATCCACATCCACACCAGGTAACTGGCGAAGGCGCCAACGGCGGTTTGCAGCGTCAATGACGCGATCACAAACGGGCTGAAGTGCCAGACCCACACTTCACCCAGCGCCAGCGACAGCGGCGGAAACACCAGCGCACTGAGGGCCAGCTGATAAAAAAGCAGCTTCTCGGCGGATACGCTCGCCAGGCGTGTGGTGCGAATCACCACCGTCGTCAGCCCCCACAACATGCCCGCTGCCACCCCGAGCAGGTCGCCGCGAACGGTGGCCGCGTTGCCCGTGCCGAAGCCTTCGCGCAGCGCGAACAGCACCGCCGCAAACGCGCACACCAGCCCTACCCACTGCAGGCCGCGCAGGCGTTCTGATTTCACCCACAGCGGCACCAGCAGCGCGACCCAGAACGGCGAGGTGTACAAAAACACCGTGAGGCGCGACGCGCTGGTCATCTGCAGGCCCAGGTAGATGCAGGCGAATTCGGCCGCGAACAGCCCGCCCGCCAGCAGGCCAGCACGCAGCGATCCGTCGCGCCGCAACAGCGGCACGCCCCGCCCCAGGCACCACAGCCACAGCAACGCCGTCGCGCCCACCAGCCGCAGCGACGCCTGGAACATCGGCGGCACTTCGGCCAGCGTGGCCTTGATCAGCACTTGCTGAAAGCCCCACAGCAGGCAGCAGCCCAGCAGCAGGGAAACGGCCAGCGTGTCGAGGTGGGACTTGCGTGCGTTCATTAAAAAGAGGTTAGCCGTGCATCCTGCCCGACCCCGGCGGCGGCGCCTTAACCTCGGCTGACGTGAAATGCCAGCGCAGTCATCAGCAGCCCCATAGCCGCCACCCACGAGCCCAACACCCGCCGGGCGATGGGCAAAATGGCGGTAAGCCGGGGCAGCTTTATCAAATCTTCAGACGCAGCGAGTGCGGCGAACAAAGGCAGCATCATGGCCGCAGCCACCCCGATAGAGCCCTGCCAGCTGCGCGCGTCGAGGTCAGCGGCAAGGCCTGCAGCTGTGCCGCCCAGCACGGCCAGCGCCAGCGCTGCAGCGCGCGGTGGCGTCCAGCCAACGACTGCCGCAAGTCCGACCGCCACGATGGCCGCTGGTGCTGCCGCTGCCGGCAGCCAGCCCGCCAGAGCAGCCGCGCCACCCGCACACACGCCGGCCAGCAAGACGGCAGGAAAGAACACCCGTTCAGGCGTTCCAAAAAAAACCGCCGCCAACCCCAACAATGCCGCCAGCGACAAGGGCGAGGTCAAAAAGTGCTGGGAACCGCCCCAAATCGACTTGGCGTCTCCCAGACCGCCATGCGCCCATGCCGAACCGCAGCACGCCAGCCCGACGATCAGAAACCAGAGGCTGGCGCCCGATCTACGCGACACCAGGCATGCCAGCGAGAATCCACACGCCGGCAGCCGCGATCAGTCCACCGCTGGCACGCAATACTTGCCCACCCTTTGGCAAGGCTTTGACCATACCTAGCGCAATACCGAGCAGGTGCAACAAACCGGTGCTCAATACAAAACCAGCGACATAGCCTGCAGGTGATGCCGCCTCGGGCAACTCGGCACCGTGCGCATAGCCATGAAAAACGCCAAACGCGGCCACGATGGCCACCGCAACGGCCACGGGTGCCCGCCACGCCACTGCAATCGCCAGGCCCAGCACCACCACCGACACGGCAATACCTGACTCCACATAAGGCAGCGGCACCCCGGTAATGCCCAGAATGCCACCGACTACCATCAGCAGCGGAAAGGCCACCGGCAGTGCCCACACCAGCGGCCGCCCGAGCGTTGCGCCCCAGATACCGACCGCCACCATGGCCAGCAGGTGGTCAAAGCCGGTGATGGGATGCAGAAAGCCTGAAATCAGGCCACCGATGGTGCCTTCACCGGTATGGGCACTGGCACTGGCCGCGCAGCTCAGCAGCAGCCAACCCAACAGGGTGTTTCGGCCCGGCGACCGGCTTGATTGTTTTAATTTTGGGCTGATAAGAGGCTGACTCATGAAGTTCTCTCAAAGTGAAACTTGCTGAAGCCGCAAGCAGGCTGGTCAATGGGTGGGCCACTTTAACCGGCAAGGCGTTGGTGCACAGGCCTTCTGGTCAGCGGGCTGCCGCGCCCCCAAGTCAGGGGTACGCAGTGCATCGGGCCGCAGATGCAGCGGCGGTTTTTTTGTAGCCTGATCGGGTGTCGTCTGGCGCGGCGTACAGTCAAGCGCTTCTGAAAAGACGGTTTTGCAGGCGAAAACAGGCTGTATGCCAAGAAATTCGTTTCCCAACAGCTATTAAAACAGGAGCAGATCAGTCGTCGCCGCGCGGTTTTTTTCATAGAGCATGCTCGGTATAAAACTTGCCGCCGTGAAACAGCAGCGGCGCGGCGCCTGGCTGGTGGCTGCAGCGTTCGACCTCACCGACAAAAATCACGTGGTCGCCTTCTTCATACCGGCTGCGGTTAAAGCATTCAAAACTGGCGGCAGCGCCGCTGATCAGCGGCGCACCACTGGCGCCCTCGGTATAGGCCACGCCGGCCCAGCGGTCGTCACGGCGGCCGGCAAAGCGCTCGGCCAGCGCCTTCTGGTCGGCGGCCAGCACATTGATGGCGTAGTGCGAGCCGGTGCTCAGCGCGGGCATAGAGCCGGCGGCCTGCGACAGGCTCCACAGCACCAGGGGCGGGCTCAGCGACAGCGAATTGAACGAGTTTGCCGTCAGCCCGATCAGCGCCCCCGCTGGCGTGCGCGCGGTGACGATGGTGACGCCGGTAGCAAACATGGCCAAAGACGCCCTGAATTGCAGCGCAGAAAAGTTGGGTTGGCCGGCTTGGCGGCGAATCGGCGAGGGCAGCATATCGCCTGAATTTAACCGATGCCGGGCGGGCCTGTCTTCGGTCATCGAAAGGCAGTGCGCGGCCAGTCGCGTCATCGGGTTTCGTCAGGCAGGTGGTGCTTCACCCGGCGTCGTTAAACTCATTGCTGAAAACAAATCTGGGCGAGCAGATCAAGAAGTCAAAGAGGAACAGCCAGATGATTTTTTTCTTCCTCCTTGCCTCTTTGATCTCCTTGTAAAAATTCTTTTCCTATTGCAGCTATGCCAATTTTTTTTCTTCTCCGTGTTGGCATTGCTGCCTCTGTTGCTACTTGTTTCATAGCTGCCAGCGCACAAGCCGCAGGCCCATGCACCGAATTTTCGGCCCGGCTACCAAACGTCAAAATGGCCGTGTGCGAAGCCGCCAAACTGCAGCCGTCGGCAGGCAGATCCGTCAACGCGCAGACGTTGTGGGTGCGCGACGTCAAGCCGCTCAACCCCAACCTGCGCGTGCTGGTGGTCGGCGCCATTCATGGTGACGAGCCCTCCTCGGCCGCCGTCGCCCTGCACTGGATCGGCCTGGCGCTTGACGCGCCAGTCGATACGCCGCAAACCGTGCACTGGCGCTTTGTGCCCGTGCTCAACCCCGACGGCGTTCTGGCCCAGCCGCCGCGCCGCGTCAATGCCAACGGCGTTGACCTGAACCGCAACTTCCCCACGCCCAACTGGGACCGCGACGCCGACGCCTACTGGCAGCGCCGCACCGGCAAAGACCCGCGCCGCTGGCCCGGCCCCAAGCCTTTGTCCGAACCTGAATCACAATTTTTGCAGCAGCAGATGGAAAGCTTCAAGCCCGATTTGATCGTCAGCATTCACGCACCTTACGGCGTGCTTGATTTCGACGGCCCGTCGGTGCCGCCGTCACGTCTGGGCCGCCTGTACCTGGACCAGCTCGGCATCTTCCCGGGCTCACTCGGCAACTACGGCGGCGTCCACAAGGGCGTGCCCGTCGTCACCATCGAGCTTCCCAACGCCATGCGCACGCCGTTGGACTCAGAGATGCGCCAGATGTGGCTGGACCTGCTGCGCTGGACCGCCGAGCGCATAGGCGCGCAGCCGGGAAAGCTGCCGCGCGCGCCTTGAACAATGATTAAACAGGCTGCTAGCCCAAGTAACACGTGCGCAAGCAGCTATTAAAAACATAGCGACGTCTCTTCCCGGCGCTACGCGGCCAGTCAATGCCGGTTAATCAGCCGGCGCAAACATCGCCTGCAAAACCCCCAATGCGCGCTTCAAGGTGGTGGCGGTCACCGCGCCTTCGCGGCGCACCAAGCGCACTTTGTCGAGCGTGCGGATTTGATCGAGCAGGATCAGACCGCTTTTCCCTTTGAATGTGATCGGCACCCGAAACGCGGCGGGGCGTGAGCCCGTG
>JANPFZ010000352.1:0-6549 GCA_031423655.1 Polaromonas sp. | reverse complement strand
CTGACGCGCCAGCTCGGCGCGCCCGGCGACTTTGCGCAGGCGTATGTGATAGCGCATGAAGTCGGCCACCATGTGCAAAATCTGCTCGGCATCAGCGGCAAGATGGACCAGATGCGCGGCCGCGTCAGCAAGGCTGAATACAACGCGCTGAGCGTGCGGCTCGAATTGCAGGCCGACTGCTTTGCCGGCCTGTGGGCGCAAAAAGCGCAAACTTCGCGGCAGATTCTGGAAAAAGGCGATGTGGAGGAAGCCATGAACGCCGCCGCCAAAATCGGCGACGACGCGCTGCAGCGCGGCAGCGGCGGGGCGGTGGTGCCCGAAAGCTTCACCCACGGCACCAGCGCGCAGCGCCAGCGCTGGTTTGACACCGGCTTCAAAACCGGCAGCGTGAAGGCTTGCGACACCTTCACAGCCCGTAATTTGTAAAGAATTTTAACAAAATAGGCCGCTAGCCCAGGTAATACGTGCGCCGGCGGCTATTAAAAACATAGCAAATGGCGCTGGCCTGGTTGCCGGTTCCAGGCTAACGCCAAGCCGCAGCAGCGTTATGCCTCACCCAAATTCCAGATTTGGCCCAAAGTGAGACAATAGTGGGTTGAGGAAGCCCTGCATCACTGCCTGCCAAACCCACGCGATTGCTGATCTGCGCGGGCACGGGGAGTCTGCGGCGCCGCCTTTATTGCCGACTGCAGCACGCAGTCTGCACCCCCATGCGCCCTGGCGATCCTCCCCGGATTTGCGCGCCACAACCTGCCAGAGTGACTAGCCCGATTGCAGAGCTTTCTTACATGACATCATCTTTTTCCAATCTTTCGCTGGCCGAACCGCTGGCCCGCGCCGTCGCCGAGATGGGCTACGAAACCATGACCCCGATCCAGGAGCAGGCCATTCCGGTCGTGCTGCAGGGCAAGGACGTGATGGGCGCCGCGCAAACCGGCACCGGCAAGACGGCAGCGTTTGCCTTGCCGCTGCTGCAGCGCATGATGAAGCACGAAAATCCATCAACTTCGCCTGCGCGCCACCCGGTGCGGGCGCTGGTGCTGCTGCCCACACGCGAACTCGCGGTGCAGGTGGCCCAGCAGGTCGAGCTGTACGCCAAATACACCAACCTGCGCAGCACGGTGGTGTTCGGCGGTATGGACATGAAGCCGCAGACCGCCGAACTCAAAAAAGGCGTTGAAGTGCTGGTCGCCACGCCCGGCCGCCTGCTTGATCACATCGAAGCCAAAAACACCGTGCTCAATCAAGTCGAATATGTGGTGCTTGATGAAGCCGACCGCATGCTTGACATTGGTTTTCTGCCCGATCTGCAGCGCATCTTGAGCTACCTGCCCAAACAGCGCATTACCTTGCTGTTTTCGGCCACGTTCTCGCCTGAAATCAAGCGTTTGGCGTCGAGCTATCTGCAAGACCCGGTGACGATTGAAGTCGCGCGGTCCAACGCCACGGCATCGACGGTCGAGCAGCATTTCTACAGCGTCAGCGCCGACGATAAACGCCGGGCGCTGCACCAGGTTCTGAAAACGCGCGGCATGAAGCAGGCCTTCGTGTTCGTCAACAGCAAACTCGGTTGCGCACGCCTGGCCCGCTCGCTGGAGCGCGAAGGCTTGAAGACTACCGCGCTGCACGGCGACAAAAGCCAGGACGAACGTTTGAAGGCACTCGATGCCTTCAAGCAAGGCGAAGTCGATCTGCTGGTCTGCACCGACGTGGCGGCGCGCGGCCTGGACATCAAGGACGTGCCGGCGGTGTTCAACTTCGACGTGCCTTTCAACGCCGAAGACTACGTCCACCGCATCGGCCGCACCGGTCGCGCCGGGGCTTTGGGCCTGGCGGTGAGTTTTGTTGCCAGCAGCGACCAGCGCCTGGTGGCTGACATTGAAAAGCTGATCAAGACCAAGATCGAGATTGAGGCGCTCGAGTTCGATGAAGACAAGCCGCGCATCAGCGAACAGGGCCGCATCAACGACGGCCGGCGTATGTACCGCGAACCCGATGCTCAGGGCGCCCACGACGCCCGTGAGGCCGCCAACGAAGCCCGCCCGCCGCGTGAACGCCGCGAAGTTCGGGAAGTGCGTGAACCGCGCGAACGCCGCGAATACACGCCGCATCGCCAGCCCGCTGCATCGCGTGACCCGTTTTTTGACAAACCCTATGAGTCAACCGCACCTGTCGAAGCGCAACCCGCCTGGGAGGCTGCAGCCAAAACCCATCCTGCGCGCAGCGGTGTATCGGCCAATATCAAGCCGAAGAAGAAAGTTGCAGCGCTGTTCAAGGTCGCAAGCTGAGCCTTTGACCAGTCAGGCGATGCGGCCGCCTGAGCCCTGCCCGGCGCTCATGGGCCGTGCTGCCAGTCGGTAAAAACCTACGGTTGCCTGGGCTTGCGTCCGGGTTCAGACCGGGCAGGGCCTCACTAGCATTTAGCAATGGTTGCTGATGCGAACGAACTCCCCAAAACCTTCGGCACTGTGGCGCTGCTCCAGGCGCAGCGCCTCTATCGGCCGATCTGGCGCGCCATCAACCAGTGGATTGACGCCGACGGTATGCGCATGAGCGCCGCCATGTCTTTCTACGGCATTCTCAGTCTGGCACCGCTCTTGGTATTGCTGGTGGCGGTGCTGGGCTGGTGGGTCGATAAAAGCTATCTCGAAACCAACCTGATCGGACAGATCCAGAACGTGATCGGCGAGCAGGGTGCGCAGGTGTTGCAGCAGGCGATCACCAGCGCACAGGAACCGTCTGAAGGCATCATCGCTTCACTGGTGGCGTTTGCGCTGCTGCTGTCCGGCGCAACCGGCGTCTTCGCCGAGCTGCAGGATGCGTTTGAGCGTGTCTGGCGTCAGGGCAGCGCTGAAATACCAAAGCAAAAATGGTGGCGTGGCGCATCGCTGCGCCTGCGCGGCGTGGCTTATATCCTGGCGTTCGGCGTGCTGCTGTTGATGTCTCTGGCAATTTCCACTTTCTTGAGTCTCTTGTCCGGCTGGGCCGGTGACTATGTTGCGATTGAGCGCATCGGTTTCGTCATCAATGAGGTGATTTCGTTCGGGGTTTTAGTGGCGCTTTTTGTGGCCCTGATGCGCATGAGCAAGGGTCCGAAACCTGCCCTGCGGTATCTCGTCCGGGGCGCTGCGGTAGGTGCCGTGCTGTTTGCAGTCGGCAAGCACCTGATGGCCTATTACCTGTCAACGGCGGCTGTCGTCTCGTCTTATGGAGCGGCTGGCTCGCTGGTGGTTATCTTGATGTGGATTTACTTCACATCGGGCGTGTTGCTGTTGTCTGCCAGCGTGGCGCGCGCGTGGCATGACCAGTCCATGTCCAGCAGCGCGATCAGTCCGGAAACACCGACCCCCCCGCCTGGCGGTGCTGAAATGCAGGCTGATTGATGACGCGTCAGACGCCTGAGCTGCGAGTGTTTTCCGCGCAGCTCACGCTTATCACCTCAAACGTTCCAGGGCTGGTACACAGCCTCGCTGCTGTCAGGCAGTTGCCCCAGAGGCATCCCGTGTCGAGCGGTAGCGTATTGCAGCGCATCTGTGTGGGGAATTCGTTCGTGCCGGATGTACTGCTGACCAGCGCTGACCAGTGCCCGAACGCAATCGGTATGCCCGCTGTAGCCCGGTGAGGCAGTTCAAACCACGGCCGGTAGCCCGCCGGGGCACTGGCAATTCCTTCATTGGCTGAAAACTCCATCGCCCCCTCATGGGTGCAGAAGCGCAGCCGCGTGAGCGCGTTGACGACCACCCGCAGCCGGTCGGCGCCTTGCAGCGAATCGTGCCACTGCGCAGGCGTGTCGCCGTACATGCCGCTTAAAAAATCTCTCAGGTCGGGTCCGCGCAGCACCGTTTCCAGTTCTGCCGCCAGCGCCAGGGTTTGCGCCAGCGTCCATTGCGGCAACACGCCGGCATGCACCATCAGCCAGCCTTGCCTGTGAAGGGCCATGTTGCGGTGGCGCAGCCAATCGAGCAAGGCGTCGAAATCGGGCGCCTGCAGCACGGCTGCCAGTGTGTCCCGGCGGCCGGGCTTGTGTACGCCGTACGCCACCGCCAGCAAATGCAGGTCGTGGTTGCCCAGCAGACACTGTGCAGCATCACCCAGCGCCATCAGGCTTCGCAGCACGCCTAATGAGTCAGGGCCGCGGTTGACCAGATCGCCGAGCACCACAAGCGAGTCGCGACTGGGTGAGAAATCGATTTTTTCCAGCAGGCGCTGGAAAGGTTCGTTGCAACCCTGCAGGTCGCCGATACAGTAAAGTGACATCGGCACATTCTGCCCCGGCCGTCTTTTTCTTACCTTCCGCCCCAACATTTGCGATTCATGGATTTTTTGCTGATTGCCTTTCTGACGCTACTCAACGGGGTCTTCGCCATGTCGGAAATGTCTTTGGCGGCAAGCCGCAAGGCACGGCTTTCTGCATTGGCGGAATCAGGTGACAAAGGCGCCAGCGCCGCGCTCGGCCTGCTTGACAATCCCACCCAGTTCCTGTCGTCAGTGCAGGTCGGCATCACCTCTATCGGTATGCTCAACGGCATCATCGGCGAAGCCGCCTTCAGCGATGACCTGTCCGCATGGATTCAAGGCATGGGCGCATCCACGCGCGCGGCCGACATCACCGCCACCGCACTGGTCGTAACCATCATCACCTACATCACCATCGTGTTCGGCGAGCTGGTGCCCAAACGAATCGGGCAGCTTTATCCTGAATCTGTGGCCCGTCTGGTTTCACGCCCCATGATGTGGGTCGCTACCGGCGCGAAGCCCTTTGTGCGCCTGCTGTCTTTCAGCACGCACGCGGTGCTGAAATTGCTGGGCGTTGACACCAGAGGCGACCGTGTGGTGACCGAAGAAGAAATTACCGCCAGCCTGGAAGAAGGTGTTGATGCGGGCTTGATCGAAGAGCACGAACACCAGATGGTGCAAAACGTTTTTTTGCTTGACGACCGGTTGCTCACGTCGCTGATGCTGCCGCGTTCGGACATCGAGTGGCTTGATGCGTCTGACACCGTGGCCGAGGCGATAGCCAAAGCCGGCGTCACCGGTCATTCGTGGTACCCGGTGTGTCGGGGCAGTCTCGACGACGTCATTGGCGTGGTCAACGTCGCCAAGCTGCTCGCGCTGCGCGGGCACATCGAGCCCGTACCCGGCGCTGCGCCGTCGGGCGAATACGTCCCGGCGAAGACGACGCCCACAGTCGCTGACCGCATCGGCGCCTACGCCATACCCGCTGTTTTTGTGCCCGAAACCTTGACCGGCATGGAACTGCTGGAGCAGTTCCGCGCCCGCTCAACGCGCATCGTGTTCGTGGTCGACGAATACGGCGTGGTGCAGGGCCTGATGACGCCGATGGACATGCTCGAAGCCATCACCGGAGAACTGAAACCTGGCGCACAGTCAGACGCCTGGGCTGTTCAGCGCGACGACGGCAGCTGGCTGATCGACGGCGTCATGCCCGTCTCCGAACTCAAGGCCAGGCTCGATATTCGCGATTTGCCCGAGCAGGAGCGCGGCCGCTACAACACCGTGGCCGGCCTGCTGCAAAGCGTGTCAGGCCGGCTGCTGCACACCGGCGAGCAGGTCGAATGCGCTGGCTGGCGTTTTGAGGTGATTGACCTGGATGGCAGGCGGATTGACAAGGTATTGGCCAGTTCGGTGGCGGAGACTTTGCTGTGATTATTTGTCCCGGAATCAGTTTGGCGCCAAGCCGCAGTTTCAAGGTTGCATTTGCAATTAGTCGGATCAATGTTTTGCTGCGTGTCTGAGCAGATAGCAGCATAAAACTAGGAAATAAAACCATGAGGCGATTTGCTGATTCGATAAAAAGATCGATTGAGACGCAAAACTGGTACAGCGCACTATCAATGGCGCTTGCTATTCCCGATGTGTGTGGACGACTTGTAAACCCAAACCAAACATCTCAAGCCAGATACGTTGCATGGTTTCAGAAATGGTTGGAAGCAAAATACACATCGACTATTGGCGCAGGAGGAACAAAGCATGTGTTTCTTTGTGCAGAGGATTGTTATGCGCTGCGTTGCAGCTACCTCCATGAAGGAGGAGACAATATTTTGGATCAAAGGGCCAGAAAGGCCTTGGAAGATTTCCACTTCATCACGCCGCCGGATATCGGATCAAGAATACACATGAACCAATCGAACTCGACATTGCAACTACAAGTGGACGTTTTTGCTATGGATATGGCCGATGCCGTTGGTGAGTGGGCTGATTCGGTAGCGAACGATGTCGAGATTCAAGAGCGAATAAAAAATCTTCTGGTGATTCACGACAGTTCAAGGGGAATTCGGTTCTAGCATTTACCTGCAAATGCTAGCGCAGCGCTCAGTGATCGGGGCTGGGTTCCGAGCTGGTCAAATGAAAAAAGCCCCTAACCACAACAGTCAGGGGCTTTTCAATTTGGTGCCGGAGAGATGAATCGAACACCCGACCTTCTCATTACGAATGAGCTGCTCTACCGACTGAGCTACACCGGCTAAGCTTTCGAGTATATCGCGGGCGGACGGCCGACAGACTGCCTCATCAGTCCGATTTGATTTT
>JANPFZ010000351.1:0-1855 GCA_031423655.1 Polaromonas sp. | reverse complement strand
GTTGCGGTCGCCCCAAACGTTGTCAACGCGGCCCGTCGTGGGCCAGTATTTGACACGCTTCAAAGCAGCTACCGGAAACGCAGCCGTCTCGCGTGAATAGGGTCGATCCCACTGGGCAGCCATCAAGCTCGCAGCGGTATGCGGTGCGTGCGTCAAAGGATTGTTGCCCTGCGGCCAGTGACCGGATTCGATCTGGCGAATCTCTTCGCGGATTGCAATCATCGCGTCGATGAAACGATCCAGCTCAGCCAGCGTTTCGCTTTCGGTCGGTTCGACCATCAGCGTGCCGGGCACCGGAAAGCTCAGCGTGGGCGCATGAAAGCCGTAATCCATCAAGCGCTTGGACACATCTTCCGCCGTCACACCGCTGGTTTCTTTAAGCGGTCGCAGGTCCAGAATGCACTCGTGCGCGACGTGGCCATTTTCACTTGCGTACAGCGTCGTGTAGTGGCCCTTCAGTCTGGCGCTGATGTAATTGGCGCTCAAGATGGCGACCTCGGTAGCCTGCTTCAAACCTTCGGGCCCCATCATGCGGCAATACATCCAGCTGATCGGCAAGACACCGGCATTGCCCAGCGGAGCCGCCGAGATAGCACCGACGCCGTTGACCGGAATACACGCCGTGGCGTGACCGGGCAGATAAGGCACAAGGTCAGCCACCACACAAACCGGTCCCACGCCGGGGCCGCCACCGCCGTGTGGAATGCAAAACGTTTTGTGCAAATTCAGGTGGCTGACATCGCCGCCAAATTCGCCCGGTGCCGCCACGCCAACCAGCGCGTTCATGTTGGCGCCGTCAACGTACACGCGCCCGCCGTGCGCGTGTACCAGCTTGCAAAGGTCTTGCACATGGGTTTCAAACACGCCGTGCGTGCTGGGGTAGGTGATCATCATGCAGGCCAGGTTGGCGCTGTACTGCTCGCACTTGGCTTTGAGGTCGTCCATGTCGACATTGCCTTGCGCATCGCAGGCGGTGACGACGACGGTCATGCCGGCCATTTGTGCACTGGCCGGGTTGGTACCATGCGCCGATGAAGGAATCAGGCAGACGTTGCGGTGGCCCTGGCCGTTGGCTTCGTGAAAAGCCTTGATGACCAGCAGGCCGGCATATTCACCCTGCGAGCCGGCATTGGGCTGCAGGCTGATACCCGCGTAGCCTGTGGCCTGGCAAAGCCAGTCACGCAGTTGCTGGTCGAGCTCGGCGTAGCCCTGCAGTTGCTCGGGCGGCGCAAACGGGTGAATGTTTGCGAACGCTGGCCAGGTGACGGGAATCATCTCGCTGGTGGCGTTGAGCTTCATCGTGCAGCTGCCCAGCGGAATCATGCTGCGGTCCAGCGCCAGGTCTTTGTCGCTGAGCATGCGGATGTAGCGCAGCATGGCGGTTTCACTGTGATGCGTGTTGAAGACCGGATGTGTCAGAAATTCACTGCTGCGGCGCAGCTCGGCAGGTATCAATGAATCAATGCCTTTTTCAAAGTTGCTGACCACCGGAACCGTTCGCCCAGGCTCGGCAAAGAACGACCAGAGCAGTTCGATATCTTTGCGGCTGGTGGTCTCGTCGAGCGACACGCCGAGGTGATTATTTAAGCGAAATCGGACGTTAGCCCCCGCATTACTTGCGCGTTCAGCTATCAAACTAGTAGCGTCTCCGGTTTTGATGGTGACCGAATCAAAGGCGCCGCGGTTAATGATTTCGTAGCCCAGCTCTGTCAGACCGCTGACAAAAATCGCGGTGTAGGCCGCCACGCGTTCGGCGATGCGCTTGAGCCCCTGCGGGCCGTGATAGACCGCGTACATGCTGGCGACCACCGCTGGCAACACCTGCGCGGTGCAGATGTTGGACGTGGCTTTCTCG
>JANPFZ010000350.1:0-2450 GCA_031423655.1 Polaromonas sp. | reverse complement strand
TGCAGACATTTTTTACCGCTTAAAGCACTGGCGCAGCCGCCTTGAGCCCGCAGGATTTCTGGTCTCAGGTCGTTGCCCAGAAAACTGCGAACCAGCCTTTCGGGTCGGTCCAGTACCGGACCTCCTTGAAGCCGGCCTGGCGCAGCAAAGCGGTCATCGAAGCCAGTGTGTATTTGTACGAATACTCGGTCAAAATCCGCTCCCCTTTGGCAAACTGGCGATGGTGGCCGGGCCACTCGACAGCCAGTTTGCAGCTGGCTTCCAGATGCATTTCAATCCGTGAAGCTGCCGTGTTGAACAGCGCGACATGCTGCCATTGGCGCAGATCAAAATCACTTTTCAAAATGCCATTGACGTTGAGCAGCAGGTTTTTATTGAAGGCCGCCGTCACGCCCAGCAGGTCGTCGTAAGCCGCTTCCAGCACGGCCGGGTCCTTGACCAGATCGATGCCCAGCAGCAGGCCGCGCGCCCTGCCTTCCCGCGGATCGGCGATGTGACTGAGAAAAGTCAAGGCCTGGTCAGGCTGAAAATTACCCAGGCTGGAGCCGGGGTAGAAAAATACCCGGTCATGGCTCTGCACCTGCGGCGGCAACTGAACGCCCTTCGAAAAATCCATACCGAGGCCGACGATGTTCAGCGCCGGAAAGCTGTCTTGAACCCGCCCGGCGGCATCGCGCAGAAACTCGACCGAAATATCAACCGGCACGTATTGATGCGGCTGGATATGCGGCATCAGCGCGAGCGCCTTGGCGCAGTTGCCGGCGCCCAGATCAATCAGGCAGGGCTGCCGGATACCCGCATCAAGCAGGGCTGCAGTGATCTGGCTGTTGGCGGCCTCGAAGATCAGGCCTTCGGTGCGCGTCGGGTAGTACTCATCCAGCCCGGTAATGGCTTCAAAAAGCTTGGAGCCGAGTGCGTTGTAAAAGTATTTGGGCGACACGCAGGCCGGCGTCGCGTGCAGGCCGGCAATCAGCTCGGCATCGGCGTCGAGCGGCCCGGCGCGCGCGTCTTGACCGTCCTGGCCTTTCTGGTTAAACAGGTCAATAAACTGCGGCGAGTGGGGCGGCAGGGGCAGCGCGAGCTTGGGAAAATCGAGGGGAAGTTTCACGATGGAATCGGTAGAGGTGGCGAGATTCGCACGTTGAAAGGCCTGTGACGTCTGACAGTGATCAAAAAACTGAATTGAAAAGCAACTCGAAACCACAGCATGTAGGACTGCATCGCCAGCCGGCCCCGACGTTACCTGGTGGTGCAAGCACGGTGCAAGAACCCAACACGGTTTCGGCGTGGCGGTTGTCAAAGTTCATAGCCTAGACTGACATCCAGCGGCGACTGGCAAAACTCAGGGCATCAACCAGTGCCACCAGCAGCAGCATGGCCAGCAAAATGCTGCCGGTCTCGCCCATCTGAAACAGGCCCATGTGGAAGGCCAGCATCTGCCCCAGCCCCCCGGCGCCCACCACGCCCAGCACGGCGGCAGCACGGATGTTGTTTTCCCAGCGATACAGGGTGTAGCTGAGCAGTTGCGGCAAGACCTGCGGCAGGGTGGCGTAAAAAAACACGCGGCTTTCGCTCACGCCGCGTACCCGCAGCGCCTGGCCGGGGCCGGGCGGTGCGTTTTCAATCGCCTCGGCAAACAGGCGGCCCAGCACGCCCGCCGTGTGCAGGCCCAAGGCCAGCGTGCCGGAAAACGGTCCCAGGCCCGCCGCGATCAGCAGCAGCGTAGCCCAGACCAGCTCGGGAATACTGCGCAGCGCGTTGAGCACCAGGCGGGCCATGCCACGCCAGCGCGCCGGGTCGCCATCAAAAGTTTTGCTGGCAGGCAGCGCCAGCGCCAGGCCCAGCCCGACCGCCAGCAGCGTGCCCACAGCCGACATGGCCAGTGTTTCCAGCGACGCCATCAGCAGCTTCTGGACGAACCGCGCGCTGCCTTCCAGCTGCGTCAGCTCGGCCAGGAAGCGGCCCATTTTGCTCAACGCCCCGGCTGACAGAAACTTCGCCCATTGCAGATCCAGTGACCAGAAACTCAGCACGACCAGCAGCACCACGCCAAGGACAAACCAGCAGGCCTTGCAGCGCGCATCAAACAGGCGCGGCGGCAGTTTGTAGATCTCGTTCGCAGCGGTTTTCATGCCAGATAATTTCTCAGCCCGGCGCTGATGCGGTCAGCCACCCAGACCAGCGCCATGAACACCAGCAGCATGGTTGCCACCTCGGAGCCGTTGAACATCTTCATCGACGCGTCCATCATCTGGCCCAGCCCGCCCGCGCCGACAAAGCCGAGCACGGCCGACGAGCGGATCGCGCATTCCCAGCGGTACAGGGTGTAGCTGGTGAGTTCAGCCGCGCTTTGCGGCAGCAGGGCATACAAAAAAGTTTGCAGCCGGCCCGAGCCGTTGCGCAGCAGGCTGGCGGCGGGATGGGCGTCGCCGCTCTCCAGGATTTCGGCA
>JANPFZ010000349.1:0-3496 GCA_031423655.1 Polaromonas sp. | reverse complement strand
GCCGCGCTGATGGAAGTTGTGAAAGACGACAAGGCGTTGAAAAGTGTTTACCTGATCGGACAGGACTACAGCTTTGGGCAAGGTGTGCTGCGTGAAGCTAGAAAACAGCTCGGATTGCAGCGGCCCGATGTGCAGATCGTTGGCGATGAGCTGCATGCGCTGGGCCGGGTGAAAGACTTCGTTCCTTATGCGGTGAAGATCAAATCGAGCGGCGCGCAGGCGGTGCTGACGGGGAACTGGGGCAATGATTTGACCTTGCTGATCAAGGCTGCCAGGGAAGTCGGCTACGAAGGCAGGTTCTATACGTTTTACGGTAACGCACTCGGCGCTCCGGCGGCGATTGGCGAGGCGGGTGTGGGCAAGGTGATTGCCGTGGCGGACTGGTTCCCGAATGCGCCCAGCGCTGAATCGGAAAAGTTCTACCAGAGCTTTCGCCAGCGATTTCCGAAGCCGCAGGACGATTACGTCCACATGCGCATGCAGCTGATGATCGAGGCTCTGGCGCAGAGCATCGAGAAAGCCGGTGCTACAGATTCAATAGCTGTAGCCGGAGAGCTTGAGAGGGCTAGCGTGCTTTTTTCATCACAAAAAGGCACCATGCGGGCGGCGGATCATCAATTTCAGCAGCCGCTGCTGGTGGCCGTGATGGACAAGCAGGGCGCGCCGGGTGTGAAGTTTGATGTCGAAGGCTCGGGCTATGGATTCAGGGTCATCAAGACGATTGAAGCGGCGCGTGCCGAACAGCCGCATAGCTGCAAAATGACGAGGCCTTGAAAAACACAAGAGTTTGAACAAGGAGATCAAGGAGTTCAGTAGAAAGACAAAAGAAATATTTTTAAAGTATTTTTTATCTTCCTCCTTGGCCTCTTTGATCTCCTTGTTCAAAAAAGGTATCCGTATTTGAAAGCGACCCATGAGACAAGCTGTTCTGAACCTCGAAGAATCCATGATCCGTCAGGTCGCCAATGCCGGCATGGGCCGCAGTGACGTGCTGAAGTTCTGGTTTGGTGAAAGCGATGAGGTCACGCCAATTTTCATTCGCGACGCGGCTGCTGCGTCGTTGCTGCAGGGTGAAACTTTCTACGCCCACAACCTGGGCCTGCCCGAGCTGCGGGAGGCGATTGCCGGCTATGCCACGTCACTCCGAATCCAGGGCGCTGCCGCCATCGGCGCCGACCGGATTGCAGTGACCTCGGGTGGCGTCAGCGCGCTGATGCTGGCGGTGCAGGCAGTGGTTGATGCTGGCGATGAAGTCGTTGCAGTCACGCCGGTCTGGCCCAACCTGACGGCGCAGCCGGCCATCATGGGTGCTGTCGTGAAGTGCGTCAGCCTGGTGCCTGTCGCGGGGGAGTGGCAGCTGGACATGCCCAAATTGCTGGCCGCCATCACAGCCAAAACAAAGCTGTTGATCATTAACGCGCCAAACAACCCGACCGGGTGGACCATGAGCCCGGCCGAGCAGCAAACGATTCTGGATCACTGTCGGCGCACCGGTACGTGGATAGTGGCCGACGAGGTTTATGAGCGCCTTTATTTTGAGCCCACGTTAAAGGGCGCAGCGCCAAGTTTTCTCGATATCGCCGCCGCCGATGACCGTTTGATGGTCGCGCACAGTTTCTCGAAAAGTTTCTTGATGACTGGCTGGCGACTGGGATGGCTGGTATTGCCTCCGACGGCAACGCTGCACCTCGGCAAACTGATCGAATTCAACACCTCCTGCGCGCCCGTGTTTGTGCAACGTGCGGGCCTGGTGGCTCTCACCGGCACCGCCGACGTGACGCCGCGTGTCGTGAGCCACCTGAAAACCTGTCGCGACACACTGATCCCGTTGCTGCAGGCCGTGCCGGGCGTTCAGGTCGCCTCGCCCAAAGGCGGCATGTATGCGTTTTTCAGATTTGAAGATCAGTCGCGGTTCGGCGATTCGCTGGACGTTGCCAAACGGCTGGTGGTAGAGGCGGGGCTGGGCCTGGCGCCCGGCGACGCCTTCATGGTCAACCCGGAGCCGGAGGCACGCGGCTGGCTGCGCTGGTGTTTTGCCAGCCAAGACCCAGCCCGGCTGGGGCAGGGTGTGGACCGGCTCAGAACATGGCTTGGGCTATAATCCAAGGCTCTGCGCAACACCACGGCTGTACTTTTCTGAAAGTGAAGGCCGCCATGCCAGAACACGACGAAAGCGGTTAATTTTTACTTCCCACTTCGGGAAAGCTGCTTCGCTCGCAAGTGCACACCGTGCAAAAGGAAAACCCATGATTGCAAAATCAATCAAGGCCGATATCGTCAAGGACAACGCCCGCGCTGTCGGTGACACCGGCAGCCCCGAAGTTCAGGTCGCGCTGCTGACCGGCCGCATCAACGAACTCACCCCCCACTTCAAGGCCAACGCCAAAGACCACCATGGTCGCCGTGGCCTGCTGCGCATGGTGAGCCGTCGCCGCAAGCTGCTGGATTATTTGAAGTCCAAAGACGCCTCGCGTTACACCGCACTGATCGCCAAGCTTGGCCTGCGTAAATAATTCTTGAGACAAATCGAAGGCGCCTGAGTTAGTTCATAGCTAGCTCAGGCGCTTTTTACTTCGGAGCAAGGCAAACGGGTACGCGCTGTGTCATTCCAAAAGCTTTTGATTGCAAAGCCAATCAAGCGTTTTCGGAATGGCATCGTTCCTGGTCGCCACCTCTTCGGGCCTCGTGTACTGCCTCAAGTACCTGCAACTAGTGGAGAAAAAAAATGACCATTTTCAATAAAGTTACCAAATCCTTCCAGTGGGGCCAGCACAAGGTCACGATGGAAACCGGCGAAGTCGCGCGTCAATCCGGTGGTGCTGTGCTGCTGGACATGGACGGCACCGTGGTGCTGGCGACCGTGGTTGCCAAAAAAGACGCCAAGCCTGGCCAGGACTTCTTTCCGCTGACGGTTGATTACCTCGAAAAAACCTACGCCGCCGGCCGTATTCCCGGCAGCTTCTTCAAGCGCGAAGGCCGCCCGAGCGAATTTGAAACGCTGACCTCGCGCCTGATTGATCGCCCGATTCGTCCGCTGTTTCCTGAAGGCTTCTTTAACGAAGTGCAGGTGGTCATTCATGTGCTGTCGCTGAACCCTGAAGTCGAAGGCGACATTCCGGCGCTGATCGCTTCGAGCGCAGCGCTGGCGATTTCTGGTATTCCGTTCAACGGCCCCATCGGTGCCGCCCGCGTGGCCTACATCGACGGCCAGTACGTGCTGAACCCCGGCAAGACCCAGCTGAAAGATTCCACCATGGACCTGGTGGTGGCGGGCACCGAAGCCGCTGTGCTGATGGTCGAGTCCGAAGCCAAGCAGCTGTCTGAAGAAATCATGCTGGCGGCGATTGTGTTTGGCCATGATCAGGGCAACATCGCCATCAACGCGATTCACGAACTGGTTCGTGACGCCGGCAAACCGGTCTGGGACTGGAAAGCGCCTGCCAAAGACGAGGTGCTGATCGCCAAAGTGGTGGCGCTGGCTGAAGAAAAACTTGTT
>JANPFZ010000348.1:0-4720 GCA_031423655.1 Polaromonas sp. | reverse complement strand
GCATCCACGCGTCGGCGATGAACCTGCTGGCTGAAACCGCCACCGGCATGGTGGTGGGCATGAATGTGCGCGACGACTGCATTCCGCTGGCCAAAGAGCTGACGATGGCGTTCAAAAAACGCGCCACCGGGGCCATGCGCGCGGTAGCGACGCTGACGGATGAACAAAGAGCATTGATGCGAGCCAGTGACAAGGGTGAAGTCAATGTGGCCGTGACTGTGACCGACGAAGCGGGCGTGCATCCGGTTGAGTGTGAATTTGTCTGGGCTTGGGTGCCTGCTGGTCCGCGTTTTCATCCTTCCCCCGCTGGGGGAAGGTAGGGATGGGGGCGCTGCGACATGGAAAACCAAGCTACTTCTAACGCAAGAATGTTCGCCAAGGTTCTTCGCCGCGAGATGACTGAGGGCGAGCACCTGTTGTGGCGAAAGCTGCGCAGTGAGCAACTCGGATTCAAGTTTCGACGCCAGCATCCATTGAGTTCGTACGTGGCTGATTTTGCGTGTCTTGCTCCCAAATTAATCATCGAGATTGATGGGTCTCAGCATGCTGATCAACAGGCTTACGACGCAAAGCGTGGCGAATTTTTTGTATCTCATGGATTTGATGTGATGCGTTTTCCGGCCAATTTGCCATTTTCTGATCTGCCTTCGATGGTCGAGGCGATATACAACCGATTGACTGAATTGGCCGCGCTGGCCCCCATCCCAGCCTTCCCCCAAAGGGGGAAGGAGCCAATACCCGAACCCGAAAAACTCCTTCCCCCAAAGGGGGAAGGCCGGGATGGGGGCTCCACCGAATCAGTTCCCTGAATTCAAAATCACCAAATTACCCAGAAAGAGCCCCATGAAACAAATCCAAGAAGCCTACATAGTCGCTGCCACGCGCACGCCCATCGGGCGCTCGCACCGCGGTTTTTTTCGCCACACCCGGCCTGACGATTTGCTGGTCAAGGCGCTGCAAGCCGCTCTGGCGCAAGTGCCTTCACTTGACCCCAAAGCCATTGAAGACATCATTTGCGGCTGCGCGATTCCTGAAGGTCCGCAGGGCTTGAACATCGCACGTATTGGCGCGGTGCTGGCCGGCTTGCCGACCAGCGTCGGCGGCATCACCGTGAACCGTTTTTGCGCCTCGGGCCTGTCGGCGGTACAGATGGCCGCCGACCGTATTCGCGTCGGCGAGGCAGAAGTGATGATTGCGGCTGGCGTTGAAAGTATGAGCATGGTGCCGATGTCGGGCAACTCGCCGTCGCTTTCACCGGCCATGTTCGCTAATGATGAAAACGTCGGCATCGCCTACGGCATGGGCCTGACAGCCGAGAAGGTGGCGCAGCAGTGGAAGGTGCCCCGCGAGGCTCAGGATCAGTTCGCCTGCGAGTCGCATATGAAGGCGCTGAGGGCGCAGCAGGCCGGCGAGTTCACGGCTGAAATCACGCCGGTCGAAGTGACTGACCGCAGCGCAAATCTGGAAACCGGCGAAGTCATTGTGAAAACGCGCACGGTGAGCCTGGACGAAGGCGCGCGCCCCGACACCACAGTCGAAGGTTTGTCAAAACTCAAAACCGTGTTCTCGGCGCGGGGCTCGGTCACCGCCGGCAACAGCTCGCAAACCTCCGACGGCGCGGGCGCGCTGATTCTGGCGAGCGAAAAGGCGGTGAAAGAATTTAACCTGAAGCCGCTGGCGCGCTTCGTCAGCTACGCCGCCAAGGGCGTGCCGCCGCACATCATGGGGATTGGGCCGATTGAGGCGATACCTGCTGCGTTGCGTTACGCCGGCCTGAAGCAGGAAGACATCGACTGGTTCGAACTGAACGAAGCCTTTGCCGCGCAGTCGCTGGCCGTCATCAACACGCTCGGCTTGAACCCAGCCAAGGTTAATCCGATGGGCGGCGCGATTGCGCTGGGCCATCCACTCGGCGCCACTGGCGCGATTCGCGCGGCCACGGTGGTTCATGCGCTGCAGCGGCACCAGCTGAAGTACGGCATGGTCACGATGTGCGTCGGCATGGGGCAGGGCGCGGCGGGAATTTTCGAGCGCGTGTGATTTCACTGCGCGCCAGAGGCCGTTCGGCGAATCGTCACAGACCGGCCCGCACCGCGCCTGGGCACACCACGGCAAGGCCTTCTACACTTGGCTTCCCAACACGGAAAACATCATGACATCGACCACCAACAAGCCACTAGACAAACCGGCAGATGCCGCACCGTCAGCGGAAATCCTCAGCCACACCGATGCAGGCGTCTTGACGCTGACCATCAATCGCCTGGGCAGGAAAAACTCCCTCAATGTCGCGATGTACGCGGCGCTGGCCGATGCGCTCGATGCGGCGAAGGACGACAGCGCCGTGCGCGCCGTTGTCATCCAGGGGCATGAGACGATTTTTTCCGCTGGCAACGACATCGGCGATTTCTTGAACGCGCCGCCTTCTTCACCCGATGCGCCGGTCATGCGTTTTCTCTACGGCATCAGCAGTTTTCCCAAACCCATCGTCGCTGCGGTCTGCGGCCCGGCGGTCGGCATTGGCACCACCATGCTGCTGCATTGCGACCTGGTTTATGCGGGCGACAATGCCGCGTTCTCGATGCCGTTTGTCAATCTGGGTGTGTGCCCTGAAGCCGCCTCCAGCGTGTTGGTTCCGCAGATGATGGGCCACCAGCGTGCAGCCGAAGCGCTGTTGCTGGCCGAGCCTTTCACGGCTGAGACGGCGCTGGAAGTCGGCCTCATCAACCGCATTGTTCCGCCGGCTGAGGCGAATGCACTGGCCCGTCAACAGGCCTTGAAACTTGCCGCCAAGCCGCTCAGTTCATTGATAGCAACCAAGCGCCTGATGAAACAAGGCAACGCCAGTGTGGTTGCCGAACGCATCGAGGAAGAGATGATTGGCTTTGGTCGCATGCTCAAAGAGCCCGCCGCGCGTGAGGCGATGACCGCCTTCATGGAAAAGCGGAAGCCTGATTTTTCTGGGCTGTGATGATGGCGGTCGTGCAAAACACGTTCTGCCGTCTTTTCATCATAAAATAAGGCTGTAGCCCCCGTATTATTTGCGTAAACAGCTATTAAAAATATAGCGCACAGTCGCTGGGCCAGCTGCCCGGTCACGGATCGCGCGGCATGCCGGGCAACTCACTGAAGCGGCGCATGAAGCGCCTGTCTATCCCGTCTTTCCAGTGCCAGACCCAGCTGCCGGCAAAACCGATGTCGCCGCGTGAAGCCACCGCATATCGGTTGCCAGTGCTGATCAGCGCCAGCCACTTGCGCTGCGGACGGTAGGCGACCAGCGGCTGGCCAAGCACACTCGCACGCAGGTTGTCCGTCAGCGGCCTGGCTTGCCGCACCGCAAAGACCCCGGCTTTCTCAAGCCGATGGCCGACCATCGCGGCAACGTCGCCAGCGGCAAAAATACGCGCGTCGGTCACGCTCTGCAAATGGTCGTTGACCTGGACAAAGCCGCCATCGTCGAGCGCCAGACCAGTGGCTGCCAGCCATGGCGCGCCGCCCGCTTGCGTCACCCAGATAATTTCATCGGCATCGATGACGACGCCGCTCGCTGCGCGCAAGCGGCCAGTCTGCACTTCGCACACAGCGGTGTTGACATGAACCTGCACGCCACGTTCGGCCAGCACCGCACGGAAGCGCCGCTGCACGCCCGCGTTGTGCGTCGGCAGAATGTCGGCGCTTTGCGTGACGAGGTGAAAGCGCAGCGCATCGGCATTGCGACCCCGCGCGTGCAGCTCGCGCATCAGCCGGTACTGCATGGCCAGCAGCAATTCAACACCGCCCGCACCGGCGCCGACGACGGCGATGGTGGTCTGACCAGCATGCCGACGCACGCGTTCCAGCAACGCCAGCCAGCGCTGGTCGAAGTGGGCTATGGGTTTGACCGGCACGCTGTGCTCCAGTGCGCCGGGTACCCGACTGACTTGCGGTGTGGCGCCCATATTGAGCGACAGAAAATCGTAGCGAATCGGCGCGGCCTTGCGGCACAGCACGGTTTGCGCCTGCCGGTCAATGCCGATTACCTCGTCGTGGCAGAGTGCGGCGCCTGCAAAGTTGGCCAGCCGCTGCAGGTTAATGTGTACGGCGCCGTGGCTGTAGTGGCCCGCCACATAGCCCGGCAGCATGCCCGAGTACGGCGCCTGCGTGTCAGTACAAATCAGTGTCAGCCGTACATTCGAAACCGGTCGCAGACCCAAACTGCGCAGCACACCGACGTGGCTGTGGCCACCGCCTACCAGCACGATATGAACCACATGGCGCGTGGCTGCTACCGAATCCGTCAAGGGCTGAACACCAGGTCGGCGATGTAGCCCAGGCTGCTGCCGCCGGTGTTGTCGGCATCGGCACCGACCACGACGGCCAGCACGGGCGGCACGACCTTGCTTTCGTCGCCGAAGAGCTTCAGAAAATCGTCGCCAATGCGGCGTTCATGCGGGCGCCATTGCGCCAGCGGCGAGCCCTGCCCGTCGGTGATGATGCTGCGTACCCGGCGGCTGTAGATATTGGCAAGCGCGGTGCCCGTGGTCAATGTGCGATCAGAGATGTAGCAGACGGTGGCAGCCGGCAGCAGCTCGCTTGACACACTGCGCGCCAGGCGCAACACCGTGCGCTCGCCGAACGGAACCTGCTCCAGCGGCAAGTCGAACATCACGCACACTTTCAGCGCCGCGTCGTCGCCTTCCTTTTTGCGCAGATCTGCATTCGCGATGGCCTGGTCGAGTCGCCA
>JANPFZ010000347.1:0-5971 GCA_031423655.1 Polaromonas sp. | reverse complement strand
CGACAACAGCCGAGTTCGGCTTCGTCTACCCGATGCATCTGGACGTAGCGGCTATCCAGCGCTTTATTCCCCATCGCGATGCGATGCTGTTTGCCCGTCAGGTCACCGTTTTGGCTCACGACCACTACACCGGTGAAGCCGTGTGGGTGGAAGAGTCGTTCGTCTTCAACGGCCATTTTCCGGGCCAGCCTATCGTTCCCGGCGTGATGGTGATCGAGGCTGCAGCGCAGATTGCCGGCGCCGGCCTGCGCGCCGGAGACCCGCGCGCCCGGGCCAAGCTGGAGGGCAATCTGGGCCTGTTGCTGGCTGTGCGCAAATGCTTTTTCCGCCGACCGGTGCCGCCTGGCTTGAAGCTCTCTTTTGATCTGCACACGCGGCAGGTCTCTGACGACGTCGTCAACGTGACTGGTGAAGTCACCAGCGAACGCGGACGTGTGGCCACGCTTGAGTTTGTTTTTGCCCAGGCAGACGTGAACCAGATCATCGGCGAGCAATAACACCGATGGAGAGCACCGATGGAGAGCATCGATGGATTTAGCCGAGCGCGCTTCGCCGCCTGACTGGTACGCACGCGGCGCCGAGCGCCTGATGCATCTCTGGTTTTTCAAGGCCGCCGGTACAGCCCTGTTCATGGCGATCTTCTTTTACAGCTACTTTGAAGTGCTGCACTCGCCGATAGGCCTTGTCACCATCATGCCGCTGACGGGGGTTGATGACTGGATCGCGTTTTGGCCGCCGGCGTTCTACCTCTATGCGTCGCTGTGGGTTTACACCGCGCTGGTACCGGCGCTGCAGCCCAGCCTGGTGAAGCTGGTGGCTTACGGCTGCGGCATCGGTGCGCTGTGTCTTTCAGGGCTGGTAATTTTTTCGTTTTTCCCTACGGCGGTGCCCTATGAGTTTTCCACCTGGTTCACCGACCCCTCGCTGTCGCTGCTGCGCAGCCTGGACCTGTCCGGCAACGCCTGCCCGTCACTGCATGTCGCCACCGCCGTTTTCACGGCGCTGGCCATGCACCAGTTGTTGCGTGAGCTGGAGGCTCCGCGCTGGCTACAACAGGCCAGCTGGCTTTGGTGTGCCCTGATCATCTATTCAACGATGGCGATCAAGCAGCATGTGCTTTGGGATGTGTTGGCCGGTCTGTTACTGGGGCTTTTCTTCGGCTGGCTTTATTCGCGCCTTCAGGCCTGGCTGGTCGGGCGTCAATCCTGAATGGCCGGTCGTCTGGCGTTCTGCCCGGCTGCTTTTTTGCCCTCATAGCGCCGCATCAGCGGCGTCACTGACACGCCGTGGGCAATCACAGACGCCACCACCACCGCCACGGTAATTGACAGCAATCGCTGCGCCAGCGCCGGCTCTATTTCATGGCTGATGACGTAAAACAGGTAATACAGCGAGCCAATGCCGCGAATGCCGAACCAGGCGATCAGGCGGCGCTGCGAACCCCGCACGGACGTGCCGAGCAGGCCGATGGCGACCGCCGCCGGCCGTATCACCAAAAAAAGCAGCGGAATAAACCACAGCACTTCAGCGCGAAACTGCACCGTCGCCAGCAACACCCCTACCGCCAACACAATGCCGACTTCAGCAAAGCTTTCCAGCTGCGCATTGAAGCGCTGGACTTCGCGCATCATGTGCGCAGGTGCATCGGCACCCGTCGCCTCGCGGTCACTTTCGCTCAGCGCTGACTTTTCCGAATCTGTCACGCCCGATGCTGTCCCTGCTTTCCCTGACGGTGCCCGTGGCGCCGTGTCGATGCGGCGCAGCGCCAGCCCGGCCGTAAATACCGCCAGAAAGCCGTAAGTCAGGCTCAGCAAGGCCAGCCCGTAGGTCAGCGCAATCAAGCCCAGCGCAATGAATTCGTCTGAGCCCAGCGCCTCCAGATGGCGGGTACGCAAGTAGATGATGGCGCGGCCGACCAGCGCGCCCAGCGCGTAGCCCAGGCTTAAGCCGCCGAACACGGCCCACACTACGTCAACAGCCCACCAGCGCCAGCCGTAAAAACCGGTCAAGCCTGTCAGGCCCAAGCCATCCAGGAAGCCGCCGCTATCACCCAGCTCATGCAGCCCGAGCAAGCCCAGCCCGAGCATGATGAACGGAAACGCCGTGCCATCGTTTAGCCCGCCTTCGCCAGTCAAGCCAAAGCGCAGCCGGTCGCGGTCGCCCGGGTTGGCCACCTGCACGTCAGAGGCCAGCACCGGATCCGTCGGCGCCAAAATGGCGCCCAGCAAAACCGAAGCACCCAGCGAGAGACCCATCACGAACACGCCGAC
This sequence comes from Polaromonas sp., assembly GCA_031423655.1. Classification (GTDB taxonomy): domain Bacteria; phylum Pseudomonadota; class Gammaproteobacteria; order Burkholderiales; family Burkholderiaceae_C; genus Polaromonas. The sequence continues at coordinate 3,701 of JANPFZ010000347.1, read as the reverse complement.
GGCGGTGATCGCGCCTACGGTGAAGATCATCGACACCGACGCCAGTTGCAGCGGAATGCGCCAGCGCCTGTCCCTCAAAGGCAATTCGAGCTTCAGGCCCGCCGTGAACAGCGAAATCAGCACCGCTATCTCCGTCAGGCGCTCCAGCAGCAGCACATGCTTGAAGGCGTCAAGACGGATCAACCCAAAACCCAGCGGACCAATGGCTACACCGACACCCAGATAGACCATGGCCGCACTGAGCGGCAGGCGCGAGATGAACGAGCCCATCAGCGTTTTGGCGATCAGCAGCGTGCCGACAATGATGCAGGCCAGCGTGAAAGTGGCGGGCTCGTTCATGTCGGCACCGGCCGGCACGTGGCACAAGCCAGGCGTGCGCAACTGAAGTTGCGGGATATGAAAATAAAACCAGTCATGGCGTCAGCGTAAGCGCAGCCTCGGTGCGGCCGGCACAGCGCAAAGCGCGGCGCTGCGTCGGAAAACTGCGCTATAAAAACAGTCTTTTAGCCTTGGGTATGAATGAAATTGGTCTCTAGCCCTGGTAATATATGGGTACGAAGCTATTAATATAATAGCAACATGGCTGATGAAACGTCTACCAGTCCACCAGGCTCAGGCCAAAACTCAGCGCCGTGCGCCTGCGGTTGTAGTCGATCAGGCTGTCGCCATAGCCCGAAAAAAGTTGCAGGTGGTAGCGCAGACCGGTGTAATTCGGCGACGCGCTGGGGGCGATCATCCATTCGGCGGAAGCCGAACCGCGTCCCTCACTGCGCAGCGAATGCCGCAGTGTCACGCCGACCGTGTGCGCGTTGTTGACCTTCCAGCTGCCCGCCAATTCCGCCCGGCCGATGTAGTTCTGAATGCCCGGGTTTTCATCGTCGCCTGATTCGCGCAGACGGTTCCAGATTCGCCCCTGCAGCCGCAAGCTCGACTCCTGCCCGAGCACTTTTTCCGCAGCGCCCATCAGGTAGGCGCGATTCCAGCTGCGCGACAGCGGCAGCGACTGGCCGTTGGACTGATGCACCAGCCCCAGCCCTGACAAGCGGTAATTCCAGCCGCCGGGCAGTGCGATCTGGTGCGGATAGATGTAAATCAGTTCCGGTTCGTGGTCGGTGGTGCGAAAGGGCCGCGACAGCTCGGAATTGAAAAGCTGCCAGTAGCTTTTCTGCGTGTAGGCCACCCACAGCGAATCATGATCATCATCGTCTTCGCCGCCATTTTTCAGCAGACCTTTGGCGATTTTGGTTCGCACCGACAACTGCAATTTGGTTTCGCCGCGCTGGTAGTTTTCTGCCGTCGTGGCTGACGCGCCCAGCCCCGGCGAGGTCGGTTGCCGGTTAACCGTGTTCGACGCCACCAGGCCGGCTGTCAGCGGCCGGTAGCCGCGCAGTGCAAAGGTGTCGCAGTCGGTGGCCCGCTGCAGTTCCCAGAAGCGCGACAGCTCGGAATATTTGTCGTTGCGGCAGCCAATCGGCTTGCCGTCGGGCGCCTCGGTACTCAGTGCGGGCAGCAGCAGCACCGGTGTGGCGGGCTGGCCGGTCGCCGGGTTGGCGGGCGCGAGCGTGATCTCGGGCGCGGGCGAGTTGGCAGGCGTCTGCGAATTGGGCAGCGTCTGCGACGCGGCCCAGTCCTGAAAGCATTTGAGCTGGGCGGCAGGCTCGCCCGTCATGGCCTGACAAACCTGCCAGCCCAGAGCCGGCGCACGGCCGGCGGCGGGGCTTTGCGCTTGCGCCCCGCTCGTGAGCAGCCAGCCCGCAACGAACCAGAGCCCCACCCACAAGGGCTGCCTGAAGCGGTTGAGCGGCTTCGCGGTCAGGCTGATCAAAAAACACGTGTTGAAGGGTGGTGTCGGCATGGTATCGGTGGCGGTTGGTGACGGTTGGTGACGCTTGAAGACGGGTAAGGGGAGCGCCTGGACCATTGACCCGAGACGCTTCGGAAGAAGCTTGGCGAGAGCCGCATCAGCTCAGGGCGTTTTAGTCAGAGTGAAGGCGATCTCTGGCGCGTCGGCTGGGGCACTGGCGCTAGTGTCCTTCCACACACCGCGAAAAATTTTGCCGCACGAACCCTCCACCATCTCGCCGTTCCAGGTGCCTGTGATGCTGACGTTGTCAGAAGATTCATCGAGCAGCAGCAGGCCGCCATCGAGATCACCGGCCAGCTGCGCCGTGCCTGCGTGCGCGCCAACGGCAGCTTTGCCACCAACCCGGGGCAACTGGCGCACAACGACGCCGGCCAGACTGTCTGAAAACTCTTCATGTCGCTCCAGCCGCATCGTGGCCGTGGCTGGCAGCCCGGCCGGCGCGCTGGCAAACCGCACCGTCCAGGCACCAAACAGTTGCTCGGCCTTCATCTGGCTGGCTGGCAGACATTCTTTTTTATTGCTGTTTTGGGCTGCAGCCCAGGTAATACATGCGTAAAAAGCTATGAAAAGTATAGCGGATCGGCTAAAGGTAAAAACCATGAGAGTTCGGGTGGGTTGGGTAAATTGGGGTCTGGGTGCAATACTGTTCGCTTAACCGTTCGGGCTGAGCTTGTCGAAGCCTGCTCGCACTATCACGACCCTTCGACAAGCTCAGGGCGAACGGAGTGGTAGCTTTTAAATGCACAGTATTGAGTCTGGGTGTGGCGCTATCGGGCGTCGGCAGCAGCCGCAGCCGCCAGTGCAGCCGCTGATTTTTGCGCAAACTCTGCCCGCAGCGCCCTGATTTTCTCGCGCGGGTCTTCGCGCACCGTGGCTTTGTCCAGCGCCATTTCGGCGATGAAACGGCTTGCCACGCCGGCAACGGTTTCGCGCCCTTTTTTGCGGCGGCGCAACCAGTTCACGGCCAGCGTGCGCTGCGCGCGCGTGATGCCCACGTACATCAGCCGGCGCTCTTCCTGCAGCCGCTGCGCCATATTTTCTTCGCTGTCGCTGCTGTTTTTGTCGTCCAGCTTGAACGGCAGCAAACCTTCATTGACACCGGCCAGCACCACATGCGGCCACTCCAGCCCCTTGGCGGCATGCAGCGTCGAAAGCGTCACCACATTCTGGTCGCCTTCGCGCTCGCTGATGGTTGACAGCAGCGCAATCGTCTGCACCACCTCCAGCATGGTTTTGGTGTCGGTCGCCACCGTGGCGCCGGCCACATCGTCGATCTGCCCGCCGCAGCGCTGCGCCATCCAGTCGCAAAAATCCATCACATTGGTCCAGCGCGCGGCGGCCACTTTTTCGCTGTCTTCGCCATCGACCAAATGCTTTTCGTAGTCGATTTCCTTGAGCCAGTCGGTTAAAAACACACGAGCGTCTTCAGCACCGACGCAGCGCCGGGCGCGGTATTCCAGGTCATTGATATAGCGGCCAAATTCCTGCACCGAGCCCACCGCCTTGGCCGGCAACATCGCGCCCAGTGAATTGCTGAACAGCGCCTCAAACAAACTGAGCTTGTAAGCGTCTGCAAAGGTGGAGAGCGCGCCCAGCGTCGTGTGGCCCACCCCGCGTTTCGGCGTTTTGATAGCCCGGATGAAGGCCGCGTTGTTGTCGTTGTTCACCATCAGGACCATCCAGCTGCACAGGTCCTTGATTTCGGTGCGGTCAAAAAATCCCTGCCCGCCCGACACCTTGTACGGAATATTGGCCTTGCGAAAGGCTTTTTCAAATGGTTTGGCCATGTGGTTGGCGCGGTACAGCACGCAAAAATCTTTCCACTCACGGTACTGGC
>JANPFZ010000346.1:0-1874 GCA_031423655.1 Polaromonas sp. | reverse complement strand
AACCCGCTGGTGACGCTGGTCGTGTGGTCAAAAAGCTCTTCAGCCCATGGTTTACGTGCGCAAGAAGCTCTGTTTTTTATAGCAGCGCAATTGCTCGGTGCCGTGGCTGGTGCGTGGCTGGCCAACGCCATGTTCGACTTGCCAGTGCTGCAGATCAGCAGCAGGTTGCGGGGCGGCTTTGATGCAGCGGGGCAGTTCACCGGTTGGGGCCAGTGGCTGGCCGAGGCCGTTGCCACGGCGGGCTTGATGGTGGTGGTGTTGCGCGCACCCGCCGGCAAGGCGGCGGCGCTGGTGGCCTGCTTCATAGGCGCGGCTTACTGGTTCACCGCCAGCACCTCGTTTGCCAACCCGGCAGCGGTGATGGGCCGAATGTTTTCAGACAGCTTTGCCGGCATCGCGCCGGCCAGCGCGCCGGGCTTTGTGGTGGCCGAGGCGCTGGGCGCCGCCGCCGGCGTGCTGCTGGACCGGTGGCTGGGCCGAAGGTAAGTGGTTAATTTAAATGCTGATTAAACGCTATTTAAATAGTAGCACTTAACTCATTCATCTATTGGGCTACCGCGCTATTCATCATATATTTTGGTGATGCAGCCTGCAGCTGGCCCGGCGGTAACGCCTTGCCTGCTATCGGCTCGCGGGGGATAAATGGGGCGTGCCCGTCCCTCACCTTTAGGCAACCAGTCGGGGCGGCCAGGTAAAGACACAGCGGCAAGTCGGGCATACACTTTGCTGTGCAACCCACGCGGGCGCCTACCCGGTGCGCGCTTTCAATCTGCTCACAAGGCAGCCCTTACTTTTTGGAGACAAAGACCTATGAACGCACCGCTACCCGAGCACATTCGCCGCGCGCTGGAAACCGTCACGCTCGATGACAAATATTCACTCGGCAGCGGCCGGGCCTTCATGAGCGGCGTGCAGGCGCTGGTGCGGCTGCCGATGCTGCAGCAGGCGCGCGATGCGGCGGCAGGACTGAACACTGGCGGTTTTATCAGTGGCTACCGGGGCTCGCCGCTTGGCGGCTACGACCAGGCCTTGTGGGCCGCGAAAAAACATCTGGCCGCGCAGAACATCGTGTTTCAGCCGGGCGTGAATGAAGAGCTGGGCGCCACTGCGGTGTGGGGCACGCAGCAGCTCGATCTGTATCCGCAAACAAAGAAATTCGACGGTGTGTTCGGCATCTGGTACGGCAAGGGGCCGGGTGTGGACCGCACGTCGGATGTGTTCAAGCATGCCAACATGGCCGGCACTGCAAAACACGGCGGCGTGATTGCGATTGCCGGCGACGACCATGTGTCAAAAAGCTCGACCGCCGCGCACCAGAGCGACCACATCTTCAAGGCCTGCGGCCTGCCGGTGTTTTTTCCATCGAGCGTGCAAGACATTCTGGACATGGGGCTGCACGCGTTTGCGATGAGCCGCTTCTCCGGTGTGTGGGCCGGCATGAAGACGATTCAGGAAGTCGTCGAATCGTCCAGCTCGGTGCTGGTCGACCCGGACCGCGTGAAGATCGTCATGCCGGAAGATTTTCAGATGCCGCCCGGCGGCCTCCACATCCGCTGGCCTGACCCGGCGCTGGAGCAGGAAGCGCGGCTGATGGATTTCAAGTGGTATGCAGCACTGGCTTATATCCGCGCCAACAAGCTCAACCACAACGTGATGGCCGGGCCAAACGACCGCTTCGGGCTCATCGCCAGCGGCAAGGCCTTCAACGATACGCGCCAAGCCCTGGCCGATCTGGGTCTGGATGAAGACACCTGCCACCAGCAGGGCATTCGCCTGCACAAGGTCAACGTGGTGTGGCCGCTGGAAGCCAGTATCACGCGCGACTTTGCGCAGGGGCTGCAGGAAATTCTGGTGGTCGAAGAAAAACGCCAGGT
>JANPFZ010000345.1:0-6781 GCA_031423655.1 Polaromonas sp. | reverse complement strand
GATCCGCAAGCCGCAGCGCTTGGCTACAAGGCCGACAGCACCAAAGTCGACAAGGCCAAGTACCCCAAACACGAGGCCAGCCAGAATTGCGCCAATTGCGCGCTGTACCAGGGCAAAGCCACTGACGCCGCAGGCGGCTGCCCGCTGTTTGCCAGCAAACAGGTTGCTGCCAAGGGCTGGTGCAGCGCCTGGGCTAAAAAGGCCTGACCTCCAGGTTTTAATAACGCTTAAAAAATGGGCCTGGGTCGTCTGCGATCCAGGTCCTTTTTACGTTTGATTGAAGATGCGATTCAAGCCTTTGGCAGCGTCACCCCCACCTGCCCCTGGTACTTGCCGCCCCGATCCTTGTAGCTGGTCTCGCAGACATCGTCTTTGTCGCTCTCAAAGAACAGCACCTGGGCACAGCCCTCACCGGCGTAAATCTTCGCAGGCAGCGGCGTAGTGTTTGAAAATTCCAGCGTCACATAACCTTCCCATTCCGGCTCGAACGGCGTCACGTTGACGATGATGCCGCAACGCGCGTAGGTGCTTTTGCCCAGGCAGATCGTCAGCACATTGCGGGGGATGCGAAAGTACTCCATCGTGCGGGCCAGTGCAAAACTGTTGGGCGGAATAATGCAGTAGTCACCGTGCATATCGACAAAACTTTTCTCGTCGAAATTCTTCGGGTCGACCACCGTGCTGTGGATGTTCGTAAACACCTTGAACTCGGGCGCGCAGCGAATGTCGTAGCCGTAGCTGCTGGTGCCGTAGCTGATGATTTTTTTACCGTCAGCTTCGCGAATCTGGCCCGGCTCGAAGGGCTCGATCATGCCGGTGGACTCGGCCATGCGGCGTATCCATTTGTCGCTCTTGATGCTCATGGTGATTGCTTTCTGTGGGGTTGCAGCAATTGTAGGCAGGCGGCTGCGCGCGGGCGACGATCATCAGCCCGCATCGACTCACTATCAAATTAATAGCTTCTTTTTCATGTATCTCCTGGGCTAGAGAGCGATTTGATCCACAAAACATCTCTACAAAAGTGCAGGCAGCGCTACACCCGGCCCATGACCTGCGAGATCACCGTTTTCTCGATCACCCGGTCGTCGCCCAAAACGATGAGTGCAAACAGCAACTCGTCCAGATTGCCGGCCTGCGATGTCTTGCGCGCCAGCAGCGGCGTGGCTTCGAGGTTCAGCACGACGAAATCCGCCTCGCAACCCGGCAGCAGATTGCCGACCACGCCTTCCAGCCCCAGCGCACGCGCCGCGCCCGCCGTGTGCTGCCACCACAGCTGCTGCGGCTTGAGGGATACGCCAGTCTTGGTCTGCCCTTCCCGGCCGACGTAATACGCCGCCCGCATGGTGTGGAAGGGGCTGAAGGACGTGCCACCGCCGACGTCGCTGGCCAGGCCGTACAAAAACCCCGCGCGGTCGGCGCTGGCGTAGTCAAAAAAACCGCTGCCCAAAAACAGGTTGCTGGTCGGGCTGACGGCTGCGGCGGTGCCCGTACTGCGCATCAATGCGCGGTCTTCATCGTCAATATGAAGGCAGTGCGCATACACCGCGCGCGGCCGCAGCAGGCCGAACTGTTCGTACACGCTCAGATAGCTGCGCGCCTTCGGGTACAGCTGGCGCACCCAGGCGACTTCATCTTTGTTCTCAGCGACGTGCGACTGAATCCACACGTCGGGGTATTTGGCCGCGAGCTCACCGGCGCCGCGCAGTTGCGCTTCGCTGCAGCTGGGTACAAAGCGCGGCGTGATGGCGTAACCAAGTCGGTCCACGCCGTGCCACTTTTCAATCAGCGCCTCGGTGTCGATCAGGCTTTGCCCGGTCTGGTCACGAACGCCATCGGGCGAGTTCTGATCCATCAGCACCTTGCCGGTGATCAGGCGCAGACTGTTTTTTTGCGCCTCCAGAAACAGCGCGTTGACCGATTCAGGATGCGAAGTGGCAAATGTCAGCGCCGTGGTGACGCCGTTGCGCAGCAGCTCTGCGATGAAAAACGCAGCGACCTGCGCACTGTAGTCGGGCGCGGAAAACCGCTTTTCATGTGGAAAAGTGTAATTTTCCAGCCACGGCAGCAAGCCTTCGGCCGGCGAGCCGATCACGTCGATCTGCGGGTAATGGATGTGCATATCGACAAAGCCCGGCGCGATGATGCGACCGGGGAAATGCGCGATGGGCACATCGGCAAAACGCGGCGCCAAGCCGGCATAGCTACCGACTGCCTGCACCACTTGCCGGCCCTGGGCATCCGGTCCAACCACCAGCAGGCCGTCGGATTCCAGCACGGCCTGACCAGGGGCGCAAAAGTAAAGCAGCGAGGCGCGCAAGGCTTTCATGACAACAAGCGTACCTCAGGTCTGCAGCCCAGGCAGGCACGCCGTCAATGGCGATGCGCCTGCAGCGCTGCATTGAACGCCGCCGGGTAGCCCCCGGTGCACTGTCGGTAGCGACGAATCAGTTCGAACCGACGGCGGTGGAGCTTTTCAAGGCCGCCTACAACCTCGACATCGAAACAGGAATCCGGCGCTTGACCCACGCTTCAACGGCTACCACAATGACAGTGAGGCGATTGAACTTCCTGTTCATCACCATCAGAAAATTGATTGCGCCGCAAGCGACGCTGAACAGTCTTGGAGGCTTTGCATGCCTGGTCAAGTTCGTTCTGCCACTTTCATAATCCTGGTCGCCGCCGGTGCGGTGGCAGAGGGCCAAAACTTCGAGTGCGCCCGCCTCCAGCCGAGCAGGTCCAGCGCGCCGGCCTACCAGGCAGTCCGTGGACAGGCGCGGTGCGAGGGCTTTTTTGAACGCAGCGTGTCGCAGCCGTTCATTGAACTGGTTTCTCTCACTCGCGGGCTCCCGCCTGCCGGGGCGGAGCCGGCAGCGTCGGTTCTTGAAATTCACGCCGACGTGCGCACTCCCCTTCGGCTGGTGGTGCAACCGCAACGCTCCAGTCCGTTCTACCGCGTTGACGCCGCCATGCAGGGCGGCCAGGCTCTGGCATGGGATGCGGCCCCCATGCTCGCTGCCACGCGGCTGCCCTTGTCGGACCTGGGTTTCCTTGCCCTGACCGGGCCGCCCGTGCCGGCAGCTGGCGCTGTGCCGGCGATCGCCCCGGTGGCATTGACGACGCAAGGGCGACAGGACAGTCGGATCTACGCGGTGGTTCGGGTGTCGGTGGAGGTGTCGTCACTGGCTTGGCGCGCTTATCGCCTGGGAGCTGATACCAGCCTCGCGCCCGCCTGGACGGACCTGCCTGATTCGCATCGCTATGCCTGGCAGCGCATCACGCTGCCAATCGATCTGCCGGCTGACGGCAAGGGACTGCATGTGGACGTGCAGGCCGTGGGTGCCGGCAACTCACTGACGCTGCCGCTGCTGCGCTTTTCCATCGTCGGCCCGCGCGATGGCAGCCCCGCCAGTTAAGCGCCTGCACGAGCTGCGCGCCGAAGTTGCGACGCAACTGGCTGCACGCCTGGCCACTACAGACGCGCCGCTGCCCGAACTACGCGAATTGCAGGAACGGCTGAAGATGCTCGATGCCGCACTGGCCGACCAGCGCACACACGACGATCACCGCCTGGGGGCAGCGCTGTGGCCGATGCTGCTGGTGGCCAGCGTGTTGTTGCTGGCGGCCAGCGTGCCCGTGCCCAGCGTGCCGCTGTCGCTGGAGGTGCAGGCCTCTGCCGTGACGCTGGGCCTGGCCGACGCCTCGTCGCTCGGCCCGCAGTTGATCGACGGCGAGCTGCGCATCGAGGGATTTTCATCGCTTGAGTCGGCTGACGCGGCCCTGGCTGCTGCCCGCGAGAGGGCTGACGGTCTGGCCATTCGCTCCACTCAGACGCGTTTGCGCGGCCTCAACCTGCCAGCCGGGGCAAGCCTGACGGTCCAGGCCCGCAGCGACCTGACGGCGCTGCTGATCGAAAGCCCGCGCTCCCCCGTCATCGCCGACGTGGAAGTGCGCGGCCACACTGCACTGCGCCTGGGCGATGCAGAAGCTGCACTGCAGCGGGACTTTGCCCACGGCGAATGGCTGCGACTGGTCGGCGGCAGCGCGGCGCACACCAACCAGGCCGCGCCGCCGATGACCCTCTGGTTGCCGCGCCGGGGCAATTCAGTGTTCCATCTTGACGGCCTGCGCCCAAGTACGCTGCGATTCACGGAAAGGCGCGAGGGCAACGGGGCGGTGTCTGCGGTCGGCTCAAGCCTGGACGGCGGCACGCTGACCCTGCCGGTCACCGCGCAAACGCTGGCCATCAAGGCCGGCGACTGGCTTGAAATCGACGGCCTCGCGGTGGAACGTTTCGAACTCGCTGCGGGTATGCCCCTGCTGCTCAAGCTCAGCGGCTCGGCGCGTGTGCTGCGCCTGCGGGTGGGCGAGTTCGAGCGTTCCCTCAAACCGAGCTGGCTCGAATACATCTCGCGGCATCACCTGACCTCCTTGCTATGGGGCGCGGCAGCGCTGCTGTGGGGCGCGCTGGCGTGGATCCGCAAAAATTTCGCCGGCGCATTGTCATGATGCCGGCCACCCGCCTGAAACCCTGCGCGGTCTTGCTGCTCGCTGTCGGGCTGGCCGGCCCGGCCGGCGCCGCCGACGACACGACCTTCTACAGCGGCACCGAACTGGGCGCACGGCTGCTGAACAACGTGGTTCGAATCAGTTCGCTGGACATCGACCAGCACGGTTTCGGTCTGGTGGTCGGCGCGCGGTCGGGCGATGTGTTTATCGCCACCGCACGCCACGTGGTCTTGCCACGCGAACTGGCGGGAACAGCCGCGCCTGCGCTCGACACGTCGATGCGAAAGATCGAAGTCAGTTTTTGCGCCGGCGACGACAGCGGCGTGCCCAGCCGCCGCGCGCAAATCGTTCAGAGTTTCGATGCCGGCGGCCACGACATCGCGCTGCTGCGGGTGCCCAGGCCGGCGGGCTACGAGCTGCAACTGCGCAGTGTGGCAGTTGAGGCCGAGATCGAGCCCCGACAGGAGACCTGGCTACTGGGTCAGGAGCAGCGATGCGGCGTGGTCCCGCGCAGCGGCGCGATTGCCGGCTTGCGCGACGAGCGAGAAAATCTGCGCATCGAGTTTCCCGGCGCCCTGGGTGGGAACTCTGGTGGCCCGGCCATCAGCGGCTACGGCGTGCTCGGCCTGATCACCGATGCCGAGGATCTGACCTTCACGGTACACAGCATCGCCAGCCTGGAAGCGCGATTGCGCGCGCAGTCACCCGGGTGGTGGCAATTGGTGCCGGCGCGCAACATCCCGCTCACCGATCCGCGCTCGGCCGAAATCGACCTGACGGAAATGCTTAACCAGTATCTTTTTGGCGTACGCAACCTGCAGCAGCTGCTGCTGCAACCGAGGGTTCCGAAACAGCGTTTCACGGCTTTCGCAAACGATTACAACGCCGCCGTGACCCGCTTTCGCGACGCACGCGAGCGCCACGACGGCACGCTCAAGCGCCACTGGCCCGAACCCGTGCTGGCGCAGTGGCAGCTGCTGCGCCAGCAACTGTGGCAGGTGCATCAGCCATTCTGGAACATGAACGCAGCCGATTCACAGGCCATCTTTGATCGGCAGAGCGCACCTCCCGCTGTGCAGGAGCGCATGCGGGCCCTGGAACCGGAGCTGGTGCAACTGCAGACCGGCATCGCGGACTTTTTGAAAACCCTTGGACAAAGGAGCACACCATGACATCGCCCAACTTCGACTCACGCCTGACTGCCCGCTACTCGCCGTACCGCCTCTCCCGCCGCAAGGTGGTGCTGGGTGGCGTGGCGGCGATGACGGCAGCGGTGGTGGTGCCGCTCAGCGGCTGCGGTGGCGCTGCCGCTGTTGTGGCCTTCGCGCCGTTTTTCTCCTTCACCTTCCAGGGTGTCGTGGAGCGCAAGATCGTCAGCGTCAGCTTCAACCCGCCGTCTAAGGATCAAGTCAGCGGTCGCTTTGACCCCAATTCGAATTTCAACGTGAGCGACCGGAAAGGTAATGACTTCAGCTCCAATTTTGAGGGCAGCTTCAACGGGCGCGAAATGCAGCTTGAAAAATTCACTAACGCGAAGGCACCGCTGGCCCCCGGCTACCGCGGCCTGTTCACCGAAGACCGCACCATCGTACTGACGCCTGCGGACCCCAGCCGCGCGACTATCACCTTGCGGCTCGACCACCAGACCGAACGCTTTTTGCCGACGCTGACCGGCAACTGGGGAGGAGTGGATTCAACCGGCGCTCCCTGGATATTGCGCCTGGAGACCGATCCGACCAGCGATGCCGACAACGCTACGGTGCTGCTCAAGGGCACGGAAAAGCGCGGCCTGGCGCCTGAGGTGCCGCTGACTGGCTATGCCAGCGTCCGCTATATCGAACTCGACACCGTGCGTGCTGGTATCCCGGTGCGCCTTGGCGATAATCCTGCGCCGTGGAGAGCTGGTAGTCCGGCGTGCGGTAGGTGTATTTGTCCACGCGCTGGAGACTCGTGCGATCGAGGTCGGGGAGCGGTTCGCCACGGCGCGCGAGTTCGCGGTAGGTGCCGAGCACGGCGTCGGCGTAGGGTTTGATTACGACGCCGTAGCGGTGAAGCGTCTCGCGCCAGCGATCGGTCACGCCGTAGCCCGCCTCGATGTGCTCGATGCGGCGAAACTTGCCGCCCTCGTTGAGCAGCCAGAAATCGTCGGGGTTGGTGTAGTCGAGACCGAATTTCTTCGCGTCCTCAATCAGCAGGCTCTGGCGCTCGCGGTTGATAAAGTCCTCCGGCCGGTCGTGCCCGAGCAGCTCGATGGTGCGCGGAAGGCGGTAGCGTT
>JANPFZ010000344.1:0-4049 GCA_031423655.1 Polaromonas sp. | reverse complement strand
GCGCAGGCACGCCTCAATGGCCTGCGCAGCACGGGCCGCAGCGGCGCGCGCGCGGCGCTGGCGCAGTCAGACGCCACACTGCTGGCGGCCAACGCAGAATTTGCACGTGTCAGGCAGCTGGTGGCGCAGGGGTTTTTCAGTGCGTCGCGGCTTGATGAAGCGCAGCGTGCGGTGGACGTGGCCCGGGCGCAGCAAAGCGGCTCAACCGCGCAGAGCCAGGCCGTTGGCGATGCCGGAACCGAGGTGATGCAGGCCGAGGCGCAACTCGCTGCCTTGCAGGCGGCAACTGCAGCGGCCCAGGCGCGACTCAAGCAGACAGCCGTGCTGGCACCGGCCGATGCACGGGTGCTGACGCGCCAGGTCGAACCCGGTCAGATCGTGCAGCCCGGCAAGGCACTGATGGCGCTGGCGCTGGTCGGGCCTACCCAGCTGATCGCACAGGTCGATGAGCGCTTCCTGGACCAGTTGCAGGCCGGGCAAAGCGCGATGGTGGTTGCCGATGCGTTTGCCAGCCAGCGCTTTGCCGCGCGGGTGTTGTCGATTGCGCCGTCGGTGGACGCGCAGCGCGGCGCGATTGAAGTCAAATTTGCGCTCGAGGAGCAGGCCCCGGCATTTTTACGCGAAGACATGACGCTCTCAGTCGAGGTTGAAACCGGCAAGCGCGCGCGGGCGCTGGTGCTGCCGCTTCGTGCATTGCGCACGCAAACGTCCAGCGAATCGGCCACCGTACTGGTGGCCGATTCGGGCCGCGCGCAGGCACGCACGGTGCGGCTTGGCTTGCGCTCCCTGAGCGCCGTCGAGGTGCTTGAAGGCCTGGCCGAAGGCGATGAAGTTTTACTCGGTGGCACCGTGAAGGCAGGTGATCGCATCCGGGTGCAAGCCGTGGTTCGCGAGCAGGCCGACGTTGCGCCGAAAAATGCAGGCTCTCAGGATCCTGGCTCGGCGCTCACCAATGCGATGGGGCGCTGACGCGCTTCAAGCCGATGTCTTATCGCCTTGGTTTTGAACGGCGTGTGGCGCTGCGCTTCTTGCGCGAGGGGCGCATGCAGACCCTGCTCATCATCGTTGGCGTGGCGGCGGGCGTGGCCGTCATCGCCTACATCTCGGCGCTGATCAGCGGCCTGCAAAGCAACACGCTGAACAAGACGCTGGGCGCGCAGGCGCACATCACGCTGCGCGCGCCCGACGATCTAGTCAGCCCGGCGCGTGCGCCGGAGGCGGGCAGCATTTTGCTGACCGAAACCCAAGCTCGCGCTCAGCGTCTGCGCTCGGTCGCCAACTGGCAGGCGCTGGTGCCTGTGCTGGAGGCCATGGACGCCATCGCAGGCGTGTCGCCCACCGTGACAGGCGGCGGCCTGGCGCTGCGCGGCGAGGCCACGCAGGCGGTGGCGCTGACGGGTGTGGAGCTGGACCGTTACGACCGCGTGGTTGGCTTGCGCAGCAAGGTGATCAGCGGTACGGCCCGGCTGGCGCCGGGCGATGCGATCCTGGGCCGTGAACTGGCGGCTGATCTGGGTGTGCGCGTCGGCGACCGACTGACGCTGCAAACCGGCACCGTCAGCGACTCGGTGCGCGTGACAGCGCTGGTGGATCTCGGCGTCAAGGACCTGAATCGCCGCGCGGTCATCATGCCGCTGCGCGGGGCGCAGAGCCTGCTCGGACTGCCCGGTGGTGCCACCAGCCTGGACCTGACGGTCAACGATGTGTGGACGGCGCAGACACTCGCGCAGAATCTGCGTCGCCAGTTTCCCTACAAGATCGAAAGCTGGCAGGAAAGCAATGCCACGCTGGTATCCGCGCTCAATGCACAGTCCGTCAGCACGGCGTTGATTCGCGGCGTAGTGCTGGTTGTGGTGGTGCTGGGCATTGCCAGCGTGCTGGTGGTGTCGGTGGTGCAAAAGCGCCGCGAGATCGGTATTTTGCGCGCCATGGGTGCTACGCGCGGGCAGATACAGCGAATTTTTCTGATCCAGGGTGCGGTGGTTGGTGCCATTGGTTCGCTACTGGGCTTGCTATTGGCGCTGCTGATGATCTGGCTGTTCACGACCTTCGTGCGCGGCTCAGACGGGCTGCCGCTGTTCAATATCGCGCTGCAAGCGGGTACGGCATTGCCGGTGGCGCTGATTGCAACCGTCTGTGGCGTGCTGGCTGCCATTGCCCCGGCACGGCGCGCCGCCGCGCTAGACCCGGCCCAGGCCATCAGGATCTAGTCATGGGCCAGCCAGATAAGTCCGGTGCGCTCATTGAGCTCAGTGACGTTCGCAAGTCCTACAACATCGATATGCCCAGCGAGGCCGAAGTGCTGCATGGCCTGTCGCTGCGGATCAATCGCGGCGAATTCGTTGCTTTGATCGGGCCTTCCGGTTCGGGCAAAAGCACGCTGCTTAACATCGTCGGTCTGCTCGAACGCATGACCTCGGGCCGCTACCGACTGCAGGGCGAAGACGTCAATTCGCTCGACGACGCCGACCTGACGCTGCGCCGGCGTACAACGCTGGGCTTTGTGTTTCAGTTCCATCACCTGCTGCCGGCCTTCACGGCACTTGAAAACGTCACGCTGCCCGCGTTGATAAGCGAAGGCCACGTCAGCGCGCAGCAGCTGGCGCGGGCGCGCGACCTGCTCGACGCCGTCGGCCTGGCCGAGGCCATGAACAAGCGACCGGCCCAATTGTCAGGCGGCATGCAGCAGCGCGTGGCAATTGCCCGCGCGCTGGTGCAGGCGCCGGCACTGGTGCTGGCCGACGAACCCACAGGCAATCTCGACACCGCATCGTCTGACGAGGTGTTTGTGCTGCTGCGGCGTATGCATGCCGAGCGCGGCACGTCGTTCGTGGTGGTGACGCACGACCCGCGTCTGGCGGCCCGCTGCGACCGTCTGGTGGAGCTGGTTGATGGGCGCATCGCACGTGACGAGCCGGTGGTCGCTCGCGTTCCTCACGGGGCAGCTCAGGGCCACTGAGAAGTATTAAATCGGCCTCTAGCCCACGTATATATTGCGCAAGCAGCTATACAAATAATAGCTAAAAGCTGGTGGCATGATTGCCGTAAGGTGCAGCATGTACGGCTGGTGCGGACTCCCAAAGCTGGTGACAAAGCGCCTTTCTTGGCGAGTTTTGCAGTGGATTCGCGCCCGGTGATTCCGTGTGTTGCGTTTTGCCGCAGTTGGCGCTTCAGCGGTACGTTTTCGATTCGAATCAGTGAAATCCCTAGTCTATTGCGGCAATTAAGTACATGACATTAGGGTTGGAGTATTGAGGTAGTGCGTCGAGAAAGTTTATCTTTGTCGGTGCCGATGCCATGCACAAATGCGTCGCACAACGCTCAATCAAGCAAGCAAGTTATTCAGGAGACACAACATGAAACTGAAAGCGACATTGGCGCTAGCCGCCGCTCTCTCTATCGCGGGTCAAGCGCAGGCCGCTACCGAACTCGTCATTGCCACCGTGAACAACGGCCACATGATCGAGATGCAAAAGCAGACCAAGGTGTTCGAGCAGGCCAACCCTGACATCAAGGTCAAGTGGGTCACGCTTGAAGAAGGCGTGCTGCGCCAGCGCGTGACGACCGACATCGCCACCAAAGGCGGCCAGTTCGACGTCATGACCATTGGCATGTATGAAACGCCGATCTGGGGCAAGAAAGGCTGGCTGCAGGAACTGAAAACTGACGCTGCCTATGACGTGGATGATCTGTTGCCTGCCATGCGCAACGGCCTGTCGACCGGTGGCAAGCTCTACGCGGCGCCGTTCTATGGCGAAAGCTCGATGCTGATGTACCGCAAGGACCTGGCCGACAAAGTCGGCGTGACGGTGCCTGACCGCCCAACCTGGGAGCAGGTGCGTGACCTGGCGGCGAAAATACACAACCCGAAAGAAGGCGTCTACGGCATCTGCCTGCGCGGCAAGCCGGGCTGGGGCGAGAACATGGCCTTTATCACCACGATGGCCAATTCTTACGGCGCACGCTGGTTTGACGAAAACTGGGTTCCCCAGTTCGACAGCCCGGCATGGAAAGCGACCCTGACCGACTATGTCGAGTTGCTGACCAAA
>JANPFZ010000343.1:0-24539 GCA_031423655.1 Polaromonas sp. | reverse complement strand
GCGGGTGATTTGCCCGTCATTGCGCAATTCAAAATGCAGCATGTCGCACCAGTCGATTAGCATGAAGACGGACTGAATCAGGTGATATCCGTCGGGCCTGCGCCCTGTGATGTGCAGAAAAAGATTGAGCTTGGCGGGCGCGGCCACGTCGTAGATGGAGCGCAGCGGTCGTGTCGTATGACGGGTCACGGCGGGGAAGTCCTCAAAGCAACGGAGTCAACACCACGCTACTGGTCCAGCACCACGCGCAGGTTGGCCTCTGGCGCAGGAAGCGTTCTTCTGGCGCTGAACCGGCCTTCGCCGTACCGCGTCAGGTCTGCTACCCAGCCGCTGGCCGTCGCGTTGTTGCCCTGCAACCAGGCGAAGAGCGCACTCAAAGGGATGGCCGCGCCGGTTACACGTTCCATCAATTCGTCGAGGGATGCAAACCGCTGGATATCTTGATGGCCCCGGTCGAGTAGCGCCTGGCCCGGCGACCAGCGCAAAACGCCGAGAACATTTCCAAGCGGACTGATCAGCCTGAGTTCGCCGTTTTCGGCGCGGCCCTTGAGTTCAAAGCTGGCAGAAAAAGACTGCACTGGCTCGCTTGCAACCTGCAGGCTGATACGCCCGGCCCATTCCTCACGTTGATGGTCGTATTGGCCAGTAGCCCCTTGATTACCTGCGCAACCAGCTATTAAAAATATAGCAAGCTGCGCCAGGAAAAGCCAGGCACGCGGCCCGCGTTGACGAGGTAGCAAAAGCGGTTTCTCCGTTTACAGCTTCACGCGCAGACGCTTGAGAGTTTCCAGCAGTGTTTCGTTCTCGGGATTGATCAACTTGCCTTCTTTCCAGATGGCAAGCGCGCGGTCCCGCTGACCCATGCTCCAAAGCACCTCACCGTAGTGCGCTGCAATTTCCGCGTCCGGCTTGGCTTTGTAGGCCGCCTCAAAAATGGCAATCGCCTCGGCTGTGTTGCCCATACGAAATTCGACCCAGCCCATGCTGTCCTTGATAAAAGGATCTGTGGGCGCGTAGGTCAGCGCTTGCTGGATGAGTTCTTTAGCCTCGGGCAGCCGGATATTGCGTTCAGCCAGCGAATAACCGAGCGCGTTGTAGGCGTGGTGGTAGTCAGGTTTGAGCTTGATGACCTGACGCAGCAGGCGCTCCATCTCGTTGAGCTGGCCCAGCTTTTCGGCCATCATCGCCTGGTCATACAGCAGCTCGGGTTCGTTGGGCGACTTGACCAGCGCCTGAGCGAGCGCGTCATAAGCCAGTCGGTATTGCTTGACGTCCCGCAGCAGGCCGATCTCTGCGTTCACCTTGAGTCGGGCCTCGGCGGGCGTTTTCTCGGGCAGCTGGCGGATGAGCTGGCGCCCCTGTTCCAGTTTTCCCTGGCTGGCCAAAATGGACGCGCGGCGCGCTTGGGCCTGAACCATCTCTTCAGAGTTTTCAATCTTGCTCAACCAGTTCTCGGCCGCCACATAGTCTTTTCGTTTTTCAGCAACTTGGGAAAGCGACAGATAGGCCTGCGAAAGGCCGCGGCTGCGCTCAGCATCGGCCGGCTGTTGCTGCACCAGTGCAACGTAACGTTCTAGCGACGCCTGCGCTGGGGCAAGCTGGTTTTCCTGCAACTGAAGCGAACCCAATACCAGCCAAGCATCAGCAAAATCGGGCTTTTCCCGCGTGAGGACTTGCAGTTGCGCAGCCGCTTCGGCATAGCGCTGTGCGTCCAGCAACGCGCGAGCGTAGCCCATTCGAATCTCGGGCACGGGCTTGACGTTGCCGTCAAGGTATTTCATGACGATGCGTTCCCCCTCGGCGGCTAGCGGCTCCATCAGCTCAAGCGCGACCAGCGCCGGGCCCACGGCAGTCGCGTTGGACGCCTGGCCGCGCTGTGCAGCTTCCAGCGCGCTACGCGAATTGCCTGCGGCCAGTCGCATGCGTGAAATCGTTGTCCAGGCTGCGCTGGCGGCATCAGGATTGGCGGGATTGTTTACGTAGCTTGCCAGGGCGTCTTCTACCACCGTGCCGACGGCAGTTTTGTCGCTTGCGCGTGCGTAAGCTCCCGGAATTGACGCCAGAACCGACAGTCGTTCAACCTCAGGGGCGAGTCGCAGTTCTGTTTTCAGCGGCTCTGCCGTTTCAGCAATTCGGCCTAGCGCAATCAGGATCTGAAGTAGGTATCGGTTGGCCTCGCGTGACGCTGGCATCGCCCGCGTCCATGCCTGTGCAGCTTGAAGCGCTGCGTCGCCAGAGCGAGACTGCAAGGCGATATCGGTGGCGCGCTGGTACAGCTGGGCATCTTTTGTTTTTTCGGCGGCGTCCAGCATCAGCGCGAAGCCGGCGGATGGTTCATTGCCCTGACTCGTTATTTCTCCAACCAGCAACTGGTAGAAGAGCGCACTGTCAAGCCCCGAAGACGGTGCTGCCTCTTGGGCAGCCTTGGCCTCTGCCAGCCCCGAGGGTATGGGCGAGGGCGTTTGCGCAAGCGTCGGCCAAGCAGCGAGCCACAGAACAGCGAGAGCAAAGCCGGAGAGTTTCTTCATCAAGCCATGATAATTGAAGGCCTGGTCTTGAGTCATCCACCTTGCTTGAAGGGTCGATGACCCGCTTGCCGCTGACGTAAAAAAATCGCAACGGTTTTCCGATATTTTCATTCCGATGCCTGAACTGCCCGAAGTTGAAGTGACCCGCCTGAGCTTTGCTGATCGCATTGCGGGCGGCGAAATCACGTCTGTGACAATGGGCAAGCCGCTGCGCTGGCCTTTGGGCTGCGACCCCGTAATTTTGCCGGGTCAGCAGGTGCTGGGGGTGCGCCGCCGGGGCAAGTACCTGCTGCTTGATTTAACGCACGGCTTGCTGCTGATGCACCTCGGCATGTCGGGGAGCGTGAGTTTCGGCTCTGACCTGGCGCCGCCTGGAAAGCATGATCATTTCGACCTGGTCACCAGCCTTGGAACCTTGCGGCTCAACGATCCTCGCCGTTTTGGCGCGGTTGTTTACGCCAGCAGTGAGAGCGATCCCGTCGCCCAAAAACTGCTTGGGCGACTGGGCGTGGAGCCGCTCACTGAAATGTTTGATGCAAAGCGGTTTCATCTGGCACTCAAACTACGCCGGACCGCCATCAAGCAAGTATTGCTGGGCGGTCAAGCCGTCGTTGGCGTGGGCAATATCTATGCGTCGGAGGTGTTGTTTCTCGCCGGAATTCGCCCGACGACTCGCTCTTCAGCTATCAGCAAACCGCGAGCAGTGTTGTTGCACCGCGCCATTCAACAAGTCTTGATACAAGCGGTTACAAAAGGAGGCAGCACCTTAAGGGATTTCAGCAATGCCCAGGGCGAGGCGGGCCACTTCCAGCTCGAAGCCCGGGTGTACAACCGGGCCGGCTTGCCCTGCCATGTTTGCGGCACTGCCGTCAAAACCATTCGCCAGGGACAGCGCTCGACTTTCTACTGCCACCGTTGCCAAAAACCTTGAGTGCAATGCTCAATGCTCGCATGGTTGTTTAAGTTCCGCGATGCTATATTGCCCTGAACCCTTTTCAGCAAAAACATGTCCTTTAATGAACAATTTGATCAGCACGGCTTGTGGCGGCGTGAATTTGCCTTGCGGCTTAAATTGCTTTCCAGATGGATGAAGGATCACGACCTGCTTAACGCGGCCGTGGAAGAAAGACTGCATCGGCTTGAAGCGCAGGTCCGTTCCGATAAGGTCATGGTTGCGTTTGTTGCAGAATTTTCACGTGGAAAATCAGAGCTGATCAACGCGATCTTTTTTGCTGGTTATGGTCGCCGCATCATGCCAGCGAGCGCCGGGCGTACCACGATGTGTCCAACCGAATTGAGCTACGACGCTGCCGTTCCGCCTTGCCTTCGACTGCTGCCGATAGAAACCCGTCTGCAGAGTCAGGCGCTGATGGAATGGCGCGCGGTGCCCGAAAAATGGACACGCGTTGACCTTGATGTTAATGATCCGGCACAACTCGCAGAAGCCATGGGGAAAGTTGCCGAAGTGAGTCATGTGAGCGTTGGAGATGCGCGTCTTCTTGGGTTTTGGCACGACAACCATCCCGAAGACAATCCTCGGGTTGGTCTGGACGGCATGGTCGAAGTGCCGAAATGGCGCCACGCCTTGATCAATATTGCGCATCCGCTGCTTAAGCAGGGGTTGGTGATCCTCGATACGCCGGGTCTCAACGCCATTGGTGCCGAACCCGAACTGACCGTCAGCCTCATTCCGCAGGCGCATGCAGTGGTATTCATTCTTGCGGCAGACACCGGGGTCACCAAGTCCGATCTGGCCATCTGGCGCGAACATCTGATAACCGAGGGCGATGGCGTTGAAGCCCGGCTGGTGGTGCTAAACAAGATCGACACCTTATGGGACGCGCTAAGCACGCCGGAACAGATACAGGCGCAAATTGACAGGCAAAGGGCAACGTCAGCCGAGATTCTTGGCTTGCCGCAATCGCAGGTCATTGCGGTTTCTGCGCAAAAAGGGCTGGTTGCCAAGGTAACGGCTGATGCTGAGTTGCTGCAGTCAAGTCAGCTCCTGGGCCTGGAACATGCACTGGCCGAAGGGGTCATGGGCCAGCGGCAGAAAATTTTGCGCGCTGCAGTGGCCGTATGCATTGGCGAGATCAAAAACGAGGCCGGGCGCGCGATGCACATTCGTCGCCGCGACCTGTCCGAACAGATGCTGGAGTTGCGCGGCCTGCGCGGGAAAAATGTCTCCGTCATCAGGCATATGCGTAGCCGAATCGTGCAGGAGCAGGCCGAGTTCGATTCGGGGGGCGCCAAGATTCATGCGGTACGTTCGGTACACATGAAGCTTTTGCGCGAAGTTTTTCATCTGCTGAGTACCCCCACTTTGAAGGCCGAGCTGGCGGAGCTAACACAGGCACTTCAACAGCCTGGAATAAAGCTGGGTGTCAAAAGGTCATACGGGCAAACTTTTTCGCGTTTGCGCGAGGGTATTGCCAAGTCACAAATACTCAACGCCGATATCCAGTCGATGCTGACGGCCTCATTTCGGCAACTGAACGCAGAATTCAGCTTCTCGTTGCAAGCGCCAAAAGAACCTGAGCTAGTCCGCTACCAGCAAGATCTTGAATTGATCGAGCGCAGCCATCTGCAGTATCTCGGAGTGCGCAATATTCTTAAACTGTCGCAACCCGATTTTGCCGACCGGCTGGTGCGTGCGCTGGCCACGCGGCTTCGGGTTGTCTACGAGTCTGCATTGAGCGACGTGGAGCTGTGGAACAAATCTGCAGCCTCGCAACTGGATGCGCAGTTGCGCGAACGGCGCCGTAATTTTGGTCGCCGTCTTGAGGCGATCGAGCGTATTCAAGAGGCGGCGTCGGGTCTTGATGAACGAATTGCGGAAATTCACGATCAGGAAAATGTATTGCGCGAGTTAGAAGCGAAGTTGACAGAGCTGACTTCTCACTTGATCGAAAGCGCCCCGGGAAAATACGATGTGCGGGCGGTTTCTTCCCAGCCTGAAAAATCCGCGATGCGCGATGCGGCCTGAGCAGCAACAGATTCAAGTTCCGCACAGTCGCCCGAACACTTCGCTGGATTTGCCCACTGTTTCCCGTCCGGGCTTGTTGGTAGCTCCGGCAGGTTTTGCAGAGGAAATTGTGCGTTGGCAAATTAGCCACGGCCGTCACGCTCTACCCTGGCAAAACACCAGCGATCCCTACCGGGTATGGCTGTCAGAGATCATGCTGCAGCAGACGCAGGTGGCGACGGTGATTGAGTATTACAGCCGGTTTCTGGAGCGGTTTCCAACTGTGGCCGAGCTGGCGTCAGCAGGCGAAGATGCGGTTTTAGGGCTCTGGAGTGGCCTCGGTTACTACAGCCGGGCGCGCAATCTTCATCGCTGCGCGCAAGATGTCGTTGCGCTGCATGGCGGGCAGTTTCCTCGCACCGCAGTCCAGCTACAAACATTGCCGGGGATTGGCCGCTCGACGGCTGCTGCAATCGCCTCGTTTTGCTTTGGAGAACGTGTTGCGATTCTCGACGGTAACGTCAAGCGGGTACTGACCCGCGTGCTTGGATTTTCAGCCGATCTTGCAAAAGCGGCGAATGAATATGCGCTTTGGGAGAAAGCGACGCAATTGCTGCCCAACAGTCACCTGCCGGAGTCCATGCCCCGCTATTCACAGGGGCTGATGGATTTGGGAGCAACGATTTGCAGCGGGCGGCAACCAAAATGTTTGCTATGCCCGGTGCAGAAAATTTGCCGCAGCCGCGCTGACGGAAATCCGGAAAAATATCCGGTCAAGACGCGTACCCTCAAGCGAAGCGAACAAACGTTAAGCCTGCTTTTAGCGCAAAGGGCTGACGGAGCTTGCTGGCTGGAAAGACGCCCGGTGCCTGGCATTTGGGGCGGGCTGTTCTGCCTGCCTGCCTTTGAGAGCGACGATGCATTGAAAGCTTGTTTGCCGTCGGCGCTGCAGTTCGAGGTGCATCCGTTACCGCCACTGATTCACGTGCTGACGCATAAAGATTTGCACTTGTCGCCATGGCACGCGAGACTGCTTTCCACGCACGCATGGCTTTGCGCAGAGGAGGCCTGTATCAACAACGGGGCGTGGTTTTCGCCATTGGAATGGGAGGGCCTTGGTTTGCCGGCACCGATCCGAAAATTGCTCAAGCAATATGCGTCCGATCATTGAGGCGCGAGAAAAAATCTGATCAGGATTTCGTCGGCACAACGGCATCAAGCTCACGATGGCGCTTTAACGTGGGCCAGTTCAGCGCGAAGGCCGCCGCGAGCGTTTCCACCAGATACACAGACCGGTGTTGGCCGCCAGTGCAACCAATTGCCACCGTCACATAACTGCGATGGTCGCGAACCAGCGCTTTTAGCCAGTGACTTAAAAACTGTTCGATATGACTGAACATTTCACCGACTTCTGTGTAACTATTCAAATAATCCACGACCTGCTGGTCGCGCCCGGTAAGGTGTCGCAATGCAGATTCGTAATGCGGGTTCGGCAGCATGCGCACGTCAAAAACATAATCGGCGTCGAGCGGCACACCGCGCTTGAACGCAAAAGACTCAAAAACCAGCGTTAATTGCGTTGCTGGATTGGAGATCAGCGACTTCACATAAGCCTGAAGTTGCGATGAGCGAATCATGCTGGTGTCCAGCGTATGAGCCTGCTCGCGCATTGCGCCCAGCAATTCCCGCTCTAGCTCGATGGCGTCCACCAGCGCGCGGTGCTGGTCGGAAGCGTCCATGCGGGAAAGTGGGTGGAGCCGGCGGGTTTCCGAAAAGCGCCGCACCAGTGTCTCTGTACTGGCATCAAGAAAAATGGCTTGCACGGCAATCCCCCTGGCGCGAAGTTCCTGCAGCTGTTTGGGTACGAGTGGTAGCGAGGAGGCGCTCCTCACGTCTATGGCGATCGCCACCTTGCGTGCACCGTGCTCCTGTTCCAGCGCCACGAATGGTATAAGAAGTTCAGGTGGCAAGTTGTCAACACAGTAGTAGCCAGCGTCCTCCAGGGCATTGAGCGCCACTGACTTGCCCGATCCCGACATGCCCGTGATGAGAACCAGCTCAATGTGCAGCATCATTGCTCGAGCATTTCCCTGGCGTGCGCCAAAGTGGTCCCTGATAGACGCTCACCACCTAGCATGCGGGCGATCTCCGCAACACGCTGCTCGCCGGCGACCAGTCCCACGTGACTGGTTGTGGCACCTTTTTCCGATTTTTTAGCAACGACCAGATGCTGATCGGCACAAGAAGCTACCTGGGGAAGGTGAGTAACTGCCATGACTTGGCGGTCTTTTCCGAGCTGGCTCATTAAACGACCCACCGTCTCTGCTACGGAGCCGCCAACACCTGAATCAACCTCATCGAAAATCAGCGTTTGCGCTTGACCCAGCTGACTGGTAGTGACGGCGATAGCCAGTGCAATCCGTGACAACTCACCGCCAGAGGCTACTTTTCCGACGGGCCGCGGGGTACTGCCGCTGTGGCCAGCGACAAGGAACTCGGCCTGCTCCAGACCGTATTGCGCAGGCTGCTCCAGCGTACCAAGGCTTACCTCGAACTTTCCGCCTTGCATGCCGAGGCCTTGCATGGCCTGCGAGATGGAACTGGCGAGCAACGGCGCAGCTTTCACCCTGAATCTGGACACGCGACGAGCCTCTTCCATGTAGTTTGATCTGGCCTTGTCCTCGGCCTTATCCAGTTGCGCCAAGTCTGCAGCTTCGTCAAGCTTTTGCAAGTCCAGTCGCCATGACGAAAGCAAGTGAGGTAACTCGGCCGGACTGCGTTTGTAACGGCGCGCCAAGCTGATCCACAGGGAAAGTCGTTCATCGAGTTCTGCCAGCCGCTCGGGTTCCAGTTCAGCGTGACGAGCGTACATATGAAGTGAATGCACGACATCATCCACTTGGGCAAGAGCGTCTTTTAAAAGCGAGACCAGGTTTTTAAACTCGGGTTCAATATGTTCTTGAGCTTCAAGCGAGGAAATAGCTCGGGCCAAAAGACCCGAAGTGTTTTCATCGGAATCCTGCAGGGCGTCAACCGAAGTCTGCACCGCGTCGCGGAGGGCCTGCGCGTGCGAGAGCCGCCCATGCTGGTTGTTGAGATCGTCCCATTCATTTTCGCCGGGTGCCAGCTTCTCAAGCTCCCCGATCTGCCAGGCCAGGCGCTCGCGCTCCTGTTGAAGGCTGGCTTGGGAGGCTAGGGCATCTGTCAGCGTTTTTTGCGCTGACCGCCATTGCTGCCAGTTTTTTGAAAGCTGCTCGGGCTTGACACCGGCGTACGAGTCGAGCAGAGCGCGCACCGCATCAGGCCGCGTCAAGCTTTGCCAGGCATGCTGGCCGTGAATATCGACCAGCTGACCAGCAATATCTTTGAGTTGGGTCGCCGTTGCCGCACCGCCGTTGATCCAGGCCCTGCTTTTCCCCTGCAGATCGATGATGCGGCGCAGTAGCAGACTGTCGCTGACTTCATACCCTGCTTCGTCGAGCCAATCAGACAGGTTTGCAGGACTGTCGAATTCTGCGCTGATCTCGCAACGATTCGCGCCTTCGCGAATCATGCTTGCGTCGGCCCGGCCTCCCAGTGCGAGCTGGAGGGCATCGATCAATATCGACTTGCCGGCGCCGGTCTCGCCAGTGAGGACGGTAAATCCAGACGATAGGTCAAGATCGAGCTCTTCGACGATGACAAAGTCACGCAGGGAAATGCTTTTCAGGCTCATGGATCATTTCAACAGCAGGTTTGCAAGCGGATTCATGCCACGCCTTCGTTCCAGTGAAGCTTCCTGCGCAGAGTATCAAAGTAGCTCCAGCCTTTGGGGTGCAAAAATCGCATCTGGTGTTCCGACTTTCTGACAGTGATCCTGTCGCCATGCATCAAGCTGGCCATTGACTGCATGTCGAAGTTTGCGCTGGCATCCCGGCCAGCTACTATTTCGATAGCAACTTCGCCAGCATCGGGGAGGACTATAGGACGATTTGACAATGTGTGCGGAGCAATCGGGACCAGAACCCAGCCTGCGATTGACGGATGCAGCAGCGGTCCTCCGGCCGAAAGGGCATAGGCGGTAGATCCGGTAGGAGAAGCAATGATCAAACCGTCTGCCCGCTGGTTCGCTACGAACCGGCCATCGACTTCGACGCGCAGTTCAACCATGCCCGCTGTCGCGCCCCGGTTGACAACCACATCATTCATCGCAGTAGCACTGAAGACACAGCGGCTTTCGCGAACGACTTCCGCCTGCATCATCCAGCGCCTTTCCTGCTCGAACTCCCCTCGCAGCATCGGTTCCAGTGCAGACTGATAGTCGTCAAAAGCAATGTCGGTAATAAATCCAAGCCGACCCTGATTTATACCGACCAGGGGGATACCGAACTTTGCCAGTCGCCGCCCGATTCCCAGCATGGTGCCATCGCCACCCACCACCAGGGCAAGATCGCATTGCGCGCCAATAGCCGAAGCGTCGAGGGTTGGGAATTGCGTCAGGCCGGTGTTGGTGGCTGTATCGTTTTCGATGGCTACCTCGCATCCTTTCGTGCCCAAAAAATGTGCAATGTGCTCCAGCGCGGACCGAGAGCCCTGAGCTTGAAACTTGCCGATTAGTGCGACATGGCGGAATTGCGACTTCATTGTCAAATTACATCACAACATCAATGTCAAGCTTCGTAGAATGTATTCATGCTTGATGACCGTGCCCGATTGTTGTTGAAGGCGCTGGTGGAGCGCTACATTGCTGATGGTCAGCCTATAGGTTCGCGCACGCTTTCGCGCGCGGCAGGCATTGAATTGTCTCCAGCCACCATTCGCAATGTCATGAGCGACCTGGAAGATCTTGGCCTGATTGTCAGTCCCCATACGTCCGCGGGCAGAATTCCTACTGCCAGGGGTTATCGCCTTTTTGTCGACACCATGCTCACCGCCCGGCGAGATCAACTGTTGAGCAGTGGCCAAATCACGGCTGCTAGGCTGGCTCCTGACCAGCCTCAAAAAGTCATCAGCAATGCGGCCCACATGCTGTCTAGCCTGTCACAGTTCGTCGGTGTCGTCATAGCGCCGCGCCGGACCTCGGTGTTCAGGCACATCGAATTTTTAAGGCTGTCGGAAAAACGCTTTCTGGTCATCATCGTCTCGCCAGATGGTGACGTTCAAAACCGGGTTATTTTTACGGAGACCGATCACACCCAATCACAGCTTGTAGAAGCTGCCAATTTTCTCAATTCTCATTACGCTGGAATGGCCATCGAGGAAGTACGAGAGCGCCTGAAAAACGAGGTTGAAGCCCTGAGAGGTGAAATTGCGACTTTGATGCACGCTGCGGTGAAGGTTAGCTCCGAAGCTATTGAATCGCGGGAGGATGTGGTGATTTCGGGCGAGAGAAATTTATTGGCAGTCAGCGACTTTTCGGGCGACATGGGGAACCTCCGCAAGCTTTTTGATCTGTTTGAACAAAAGGCGCAGCTCATGCAACTGCTGGATGTTTCCAGCCGCGCCGAGGGCGTTCGAATCTACATTGGCGGTGAGAGCCAGGTCATCCCCTACCAAGAGCTTTCCGTCGTGACCGCACCGTATGAAGTAGATGGTCAGGTCGTAGGAACTCTGGGCGTGATTGGGCCCATGAGAATGCCTTACGAGAAGATGATCCAGATTGTGGATGTGACTGCAAAAATGGTTAGCCATGCGCTCAGCCACAGTAAGTAGTAGGGTCTGCGTCTGCGATTTGGGCCCTTTATTCCGGCTAAGGGCCGGCCGGCCTGCTTTGCGTGACGAGCGCCTTACAATCGCATTTCGGTCGGGGCGTTAGCTCAGTTGGTTAGAGCAGAGGACTCATAATCCTTTGGTCGAGTGTTCAAGTCACTCACGCCCTACCATTTATTTTTTAATTAAATCGACCACTTAGCGTTAATTCTCTAGGTCGTTTTTTATCATTGACAAAGGTGTTCCTACTGCGGGCCTGCTGGCCCAGGTCATAGCAACCAGTTCGACCTTAGGCCGGACGCTATCGCCTCTGAATGCGTCGCCGGTATCGACTCCTCAGCCGTTACGCCAATATTGCCAGGAAGGCGGATCGGAAAAGGTCGCTCGGAGGAAGTCGACAAAGGCGCGGAGGCGACTGCTGAGATGCCGTCGGCTCTGGTAAACCGCAATTATTGGGTCTTCCTCGTGGCACTGATGTTCGGGAAAGAGTTCAACTAGACGGCCTTGGGCAAGGTCGTTGGCTATTTGCATCTCGGTCAGGCGCACGATTCCGAGGCCAGCCAGCGCAAACTCAACAAGCACCGACGCTTGATTGGACAAGATCCGGCTCTTAATATGCAGCGGCCTTGGCAAGCCGTTATCCGAGCGGACCATCCACGTGCTGGCTGCAATGGAAGACACGAAGTTAAGACAGGTGTGATGCGCAAGGTCGTCCGGATGCAAAGGCACGCCATGCTCGGTCAAGTAAGCTGGTGATGCGCAGATGATCCAGCGGGTGCTCGAAAAGGGCATCGCGATAAGCGAGGAATCCTTCAGGTGGCCGACATGGATAGCTACGTCCATACCGTCATCGAGAAGGTGGGTAGGATCGATTCGTAACTGGAGCTCGATGTTCAGATTCGGATGCTGCCGACAAAATTCGACGGCTTTCGCTGCGAGAATCGTCTGACCAAAGATCGGCACTGAACGAATCCGTAGGGTCTGCTGGGCCGTAGTTCCAGAGAAGACCGCTGCGTCTGCTGTCTCGACGGCTTCGATCGCCGTCTGCGCTGCGTGATAGAAGGCCTCACCCTCCGGCGTCAACTGAATGCATCGGTTTGAGCGCCGGAAGAGAAGTACCCCTAGCCTGTCTTCCATGCGGGCAATCAACTTGCTGACTGCCGATGGCGTCAGCGACAAATTGCGCGCCGCCGCTGAGAAGTTTCCGTCCTCTGCGGCGCGCACGAAGACCTGCATTTCAGAGTAACGATTCATTTAGTCCATGTGTGCTGGTGCTTCACACAAGGTTGAAGTTTGAAGAGATACGTATTCCGGCACAGCAATTCTTTATGTCTACCTGTGCCCGGGATTCACATGAGGTTTGAATTTTTGGAAGTATGCCAGTAGCACGGAAAACCATAAACTTATCTTCACTAGTGCTCGCCAAATTCCGGTGAGCGACGACAGGAGACAAGCAATGGCTACCCAGTTCACCACGCCGTCGGTTCAATCGGCACCCCAAGTCTTTGATGCAATCATCATTGGCGCCGGATTCTCTGGCCTTTACCAGCTTCACAAGCTTCGCGACGAACTCGGCCTGAACGTCCGTGTTCTGGAAAAAGGCTCGGGCATTGGCGGCACCTGGTTCTGGAACCGTTACCCCGGTGCCCGTTGCGACTCCGAAAGCTACTATTACTGCTATTCCTTCAACAAGAAAATTGAGCAGGAATGGTCTTGGTCCGAGCGATACCCTGAGCACACAGAGATCAGGAAATACCTGAACTTCGTGGCCGACAGGCTTGACCTCAAGCGCGATATTCAACTCGACACCGAGGTGGAGTCAGCCTCTTTCGACGACGCCTCGAACACATGGGCGGTTAAAACCATTGGTGGCGAAATTTTCGTTGCGCAATTTCTGATTACCGCAGTGGGTTGTCTTTCTACGGCCAACGTGCCGAAGTTCAAGGGGCTCGAAACTTTCAAAGGCAACTGGTATCACACGGGAAATTGGCCACCCGAAGGCGTTGACTTTACGGGCAAGAGTGTTGGTCAGATTGGCACGGGATCGACCGGCATTCAAGCGACACCCGTGCTTGCCGAGCGATCAAAGAATTTGACAGTCTTCCAGCGTACGGCGAATTACAGCGTTCCCGCAAGAAACCGTCCCGTGACACCGGAAGAAGTTGAGCTCACGCGGGCTAACTACGAAGAGATTTGGCGCCGCGCCCGTAGCGGGACCAACGGCCATCCTTTTACTATGTCAACCCGGTCTGCAAATTCCGTATCTGACACGGAGCGCAAGGAAGTGTTTGAAAAGGCCTGGGCGCGCGGTGGACTCCGGTTCCGTGCAACTTTCAAAGACATTCTGGAAAATGCCAAGGCCAATGACACTGCTTCGGATTTCATCCGCCAGAAGATCACAGAAATTGTCCGGGATCCGAAAATCGCCGAGATGCTGACCCCGCGCGACCACGGTTTTGCCACCAAGCGACCTCCGATTGACTCGGATTATTTCGAGACCTTCAACCGTGATAACGTTCAATTGGTTGACTTGAAAGCCGAACCGATTGTCGAGATTACAAAAAATGGAATTCGGACCACCAAGAACGAATACGACCTTGACATCATCGTTTTTGCGACCGGCTTTGATGCCTTCACCGGACCGCTGCTCAGGCTGAATCTGACCGGCAGCCAAGGCTACGAATTGAAACAAGCCTGGGCTGCGGGGCCCCGCACCTACCTCGGGCTCCAGACTCCCAATTTTCCCAACCTGTTCACGATCACGGGGCCAGGCAGCCCTTCAGTGCTTTGCAACATGCCAATCGCCATTGAGCAGCATGTCGACTGGATCACGGATTGCATCCGCGACATGCGCGAGAAAGGTCTGACGCGAATCGAAGCGGAGCCGGAAGCAGCCGATCATTGGGTGCAGCAAGTGAACGCAGCCGCAAATGCGACCCTTCTTCCCATGGCGAGTACCTCTTGGTATCTGGGAGCGAATGTGCCAGGCAAACCACGGGTGTTCATGCCCTATGCTGGCGGCTTCGCGCGCTACACCAACATCTGCATGGAAGTCTCACAAAGTGACTACCGCGGCTTTGCAAGAAGCTGAGCGACGGGTGGGTGAGTCGGTGTTCCGGCTCAAGTAATTCTGTACATTGATCCCAAAAGGAGGGTAGATGACAAATATTCATCCGGATGTCGAGGCGCTCATTGCAGCGGGTAGGGCGGCGGGCAATCCTCCGTTCGAGACAATGACCGCGAATGAGGCGCGTCGAGCCTATGCTTCTCGACGGGAAACCCACCAGTTGGCATCCGAAGAAGTTTCTGAGCGGCGCGACTTTACCGTTTCGGGTCCAGCGGGACCGATCCCGCTGCGACTATACCGACCCGCTCGCGTCCCAGCGGACTTGGCTCTTCCCTGTCTGGTTTTCATGCACGGCGGCGGATGGCTTTTTGGCAACCTCGATTCGCATGACGGACTCTGTTGCCGGATTGCCAACCAGGCGAGTTGCTGCGTAATCTCCATCGACTACAGACTTGCACCGGAGAGTCCCTTTCCGGCCGCTGTCGAGGATTGCGTGGCTGCCTACATGGCAATTGTCGCGGACGCGGCCACGCTAAAAATCGACCCGAGCCGGATCGCGGTTGGTGGCGACAGCGCAGGCGGCAACCTCGCGGCGGTGCTGGCACTTATGGGTCGTGACGGCACAGTTCCGCGCCCGATCCACCAGACGCTGATCTATCCAGTCGTCGACATTGACCAGAGCCTGGATGACTACGGTCCGAACTCGGACGGCATGCTAATTACCGGCGCGACTATGGTCTATTTCCGCGACCATTACATCCCTCATGTCGCTGACCGCGCTGACTGGCGCGCGTCGCCACTTAAAGCAACGTCACTCGCTGACTTGCCGCCGGCCCTTGTCGTTGTCTGCGGCCATGACCCGCTCAAATCGGAGGGGCGGGCCTATGCGGATCGCTTGGAACGAGAGGGCGTCAGGGTGACGCTTTTGCAACTTTCCGATCAGGCGCACGGAGTGATTACGATGACGAAGGTGGTTCGCGCGGCAGTTAGCATTCAGGACTTCGTCGCAGCATCACTACGCGACGCCTTCCAGTTCACAACCAATCGGGCAGCGACTGCGCTGGAGAACCAGCCAACGGTTGGCCACGCGTCGATTGTTGGAGAGAAATAAAAAGAGAAAGTGGTGAGTAGTAATTTCTAACGAGTAAGGAGCGAGGAGCGAGGAGCAAGGAGCAAGGAGCAACGAGTAAAGTAACGATGACCGTCCGATAGCACGACAGGTGAGCAGCAAGTGAAACACAACGCATAACGGAGACAAAAATCATGAGTGAAACGAATCGCGAAATAGACCGCCGCAAATTCATCGGGAGCGCCGTCGCAGGTGCAGTTATTACGGGCCTTCCGCATATCGCCAGTGCACAAGCAAAGGTAATCAAGGTCGGAATGCCCACGATACTGTCAGGCCGTGTCGCCATCCTCGGTACCTCGAGCCGATCGGCAGTACAGCTCGCGTTCAATCAAATAAATGCGGCCGGCGGTGTCAACGGACGGAAATTTGAACTTGTCGACCGCGACACCAAGGGCCGTCCAGACGAAGCGGCCAAGGTGACGCGCGATCTGATCAACAACGACGGCTGCGAAATCATTGTTGACGCTGAAGCGTCGTCGGGTGCCTTTGCCGTACACGAAGTCGTTCGCGACCTAGGCATCCTGTGCTTGCATACCTGCTCGGAGACTTCGTCGCTTTCCGCGGATCCGAAACTGGCCGTAAAGACGGTATTTCGATGCGCCCGCCAAGGTATCCACGACGCGGTGGCAGGCGGCTCTTACGCTGCCAAGATCGTCAAAGACAAGGGCTTGAAGCGGTGGATGACCTGCTCCCCCGACTACGCCTATGGACGGGACAATACCGCCGAGTTTCTACAATATGCCAAGGTCTTTGAGCCCTCGATCGAGGTGATTGAACAGGTCTGGCCGAAGCTTTTTTCGCCGGACTACACCGAGAGCATCACCAAAATTCTTCAAGTCAAGCCGCAGGCTGTCTATGCGGCCTTGTGGGGCGGAGACCTCGTTGCATTCATCGAGCAGTCGAATCTTTACAGGCTGTTTCAGAGCACAACCTTTTTCTCGTCAGGTCTTGGCGACCCACCGATTCTGGCGGCCATCAAGAACCTGCCGCCGGGACTGCACTCGGCGTACCGCTACAGCAGGGAATTCCCGGCGCTGCCGGAGAACAAGGCATTCGGCGACGCATTCACGAAGGTCGCTCAGCATGATCCGACGAACTGGGCTTGGCAGAACTACGTCGCGGCAAATTTCATCATTGAGGCGGTGCGTCGCACTGGAGGCAAGACAGATTCCGGCGCTTTGGCAAAAGAAATCGGTGGAATGGACCTGAAAACGCCGTTTGGCAGTATGACCATGCGCGATAGCGATCACACGCTCATCAACTATCCGGTCGCATGGGGCAAAACGATTCCCAAGGCTCCATGGGTTGTGGACTACGTCGACACTGAATGGTCGAAGATTCTCGAAATTGAGAAGCAATGGAAGAAGGAAAAAGGTTACGCCTGATTTCTGCCGACAGAATCTGTCCGTCTGTTCAATGACGGACAGCTTCCTGATCATTTCAATCGTCGATCAAGTGCACGTTTTCGGCTCGACATAAGCTTGTCCGCAACTCCCGGAGGTTCCATTGAACTTTGATGCCCTTTCAACCTGTGTCTCATCAGGGTCCTGCGTGGTGACACAAATCTCAACGGCGCTGATTATTGGGATGCTGCTGTTTATGGTGGCGTCCGGCTTGTCGTTGATTTTTGGCGTCCTCGGCGTCATTAACTTCGCGCACGGGGCCTTTTATATGGCAGGTGCGTATTTCGCTTATGCGGTTTACCAAATCACGTCGAGCTTTTTGCTAGGCTTTCTCGGTGGAGCCCTTGGCGTAGGCATTGTTGGCGTGATTTTCGAGCGCTTCATCATGAGCCGGGTCTACGGCAAAGATGTGCTGATGCAGTTGCTCGTGTGTTACGCCACAATTTTGATCTTCGACGACTTGGTCAAGATAATTGCGGGTCCGGAGTACAAGATGATGGGCATGCCGGAGGCATTTGCTTTGCCGCCATTTGAATTCGCCGGTGGTTTCATTCCTCCCTACTACGTATTCATGGTTGTCATGAGTCTCGGCATCGGTGGAGCCCTTTGGTTCGCCATCGAGAAAACCAGGCTCGGCAAGATTATTCGGGCATTGGCCGTCAACCCACAGATGGTTGGAGCTCTTGGCATCAACACAATGCTGCTGTATGCCGCCGTATTCGGATTGGGCAGCGTTCTTGCGGGGATAGCCGGCGCCCTCGCTGCCCCAACCCGAACATTGACGCCTGGCATGGGTTTGTCGATTTTGATCGAGAGCTTTATCGTCACAGTGATCGGCGGTATGGGTTCTATCACCGGCGCGCTTGTCGCTGCACTTCTTATCGGATTTATACGCGCCTTCGGCGCAATCGGCTTTCCGCTTTTCGTAGACGGGATCATGTTCGGCATGATGGCCTTGGTATTGATTTTCAAGCCAAGTGGATTGTTTGGTCGGGAGCCAGCGCAATGATGAAACCAGGAATACGTCGCGATGTCATCGTCGCTGTCCTGATGCTTGCAATTTTCATCGCCTTGCCATTCGTTTTTACAAAGCCGGCCCTGCGTGACTTCCTGATCTACGTGATGGCCTATGGGTTGCTGGCCATGTCGCTGAACCTTCTTGTCGGGCTGACCGGACTTGTCTCCTTTGGGCATGCAGCATTTTTCGCCTCGGGCGCCTACATGTTCGGCCTGTTGATGCAAACCGGTCGGTTTTCGATCCCGGTCGCAATGCTTGCTACCACGCTTGGCACTGCCCTGCTGTCGCTGATCATCGGGGCAATATGCGTGCGACTGAAAGATATCTATTTCTCCTTCATCACGCTCGCGTTCCAGATGTTTATTCATTCCGTCATCCTGACTTGGGTCAGTCTCACCGGCGGTGACCAGGGCCTACGCGGAGGTATCCCGCGCCCGCCCTTCTTTGGGATCGACCTGAGCAACAACACGACGCTTTATGTGTTTTGCGTTGTCGTGTTCATAGTCTGTGTCGCCCTGATGCGGCAAATCTGGCAATCGCCATTTGGCTACACGCTTCGCCTCATCCGCGACAACCCGAATCGGGCGATTTTTCTCGGTGTGGACATCGTGAAGGTCAAACTCGGTATTTTTGTGTTGGCGAGCGCAATGGCCAGCGTGGGGGGCATGTTGCTCGCGCTTTTCGTTTCGGGCGCTTACCCCGAATTCGGCTTCTGGACCACTTCGGGCGAGGCCATTTTCATGATTATGTTGGGTGGTACACAGCTTTTCTTTGGTCCCCTCATTGGCGCGGTGCTGCTGCGCTTGCTAGAGCACTTCGTCTCGATCTATACCGAGCACCACGGCCTGGTTCTCGGTGTAGCAATCCTGATCATCGTGCTGGGACTTCGCCAGGGTGTCGCCGACTATGTGGTCGACTGGCTTCGGCGCCGTAAAGAATCCAGGTTGGAATCTTCTGGTGTGACTGAAATTGCTCCAAGCTCAAAGGTCGTCGAACGGAAGGCGCTCTGATGCTATCCATTCAAAATCTTGATAAGAGCTTCGGCGGCGTCCATGCGACACGAGACGTTTCCATCGACTTCCCCGACAGTTCGTTGACCGCGCTCATCGGACCGAACGGTGCCGGCAAGACGACCTTCTTCAATTTGATCTCGGGCGCGAACCGGCCTGATTCTGGCAAGGTCGTTTTCGATGGTCAGGACCTCGTCGGCAAGTCGTGCGTCGAGATCGTACGACTTGGCATGGCACGGGCCTTCCAGGTCGCTGCGCTGTTTCCGAGTCTGACGGTCGCGGAGGCAATAACCGCAGCCGTCATATCCCATCAGCGGAGTTCCTGGATGCTGCTGAAACGCTTTCCGCTGGTCAAGGCTAAAGAGCCGGTGGAAGAGATCATCGAACTGCTTGGGCTTCAGGCAATGGCGAACACTCTTTCGCGCAACCTATCCCATGGGGATCAAAAGTTACTCGACATTGGCCTCTCTTTGGCAATGAAACCCAAAGTGTTGCTGCTTGACGAGCCCACAGCCGGAATGGGACCTGACGAGCGCTGGCGGATGATCGGAAAAGTACAAGACCTGTGGCGCGTCAAAAAATTGACAGTCCTTTTTATTGAGCACGACATGGACATTGTCTTCAAGATTGCCCAAAAAATTTATGTTTTGAAGTACGGCGCGGTTCTTGCTCAGGGAACAGCCGACGAGATTCGAAGCAATAAAGACGTGATTGACGCCTACCTCGGAAGTGACCACCACCA
This sequence comes from Polaromonas sp., assembly GCA_031423655.1. Lineage (GTDB taxonomy): Bacteria > Pseudomonadota > Gammaproteobacteria > Burkholderiales > Burkholderiaceae_C > Polaromonas. Next base: position 4,989 of record JANPFZ010000343.1, on the reverse strand, counting down.
TGCTCAGGCAGTTAGAGAAAATTGAGATGGCGGAACCCCTTCTCCAAATCCAAAGTGCCGATGTTTACTATGGTGCAAGTCAAATCCTTTTCGGGGTCGATCTCGACGTCAAAAAGGGGCAGACCATGGCCTTGTTAGGTCGCAATGGCGCAGGCAAATCAACGACCTTCAAGATGATCGCCGGTATTGCGCCACCGCGTCGAGGCAAAGTCCTGCTTGGAGGAGTGCCTGTATCAGGTCGTCCGCCTTTTCGCATCGCTCGAGCCGGTATCGGCTACGTGCCAGAAGATCGACAGGTGTTTCCAGAACACACGGTGGACGATAACTTGATCGTTGGCGCAAAAAAGGGTCCGCATGGTGAAGACCACTGGACCCGAGAACGTATCTACGAAGTCTTTCCCCTACTTGCCGAGATGAAGAACCGCAATGCCGGGCGTCTTTCCGGGGGCGAACAGCAGATGCTGACCATCGCTCGGACTCTTATGGGAAATCCCGAGGTGATTCTCCTTGACGAACCGAGTGAGGGGCTTGCACCCATCATCGTTCAAGCTATCGGCGAACTCATCAAGATGCTGCGAGACATGGGCGTGACCATTTTATTGGCCGAACAGAACATGCATTTTTGCCTAGGCATCGCGACCCACGCGACCGTCATCGACAAGGGCCAGATCGTGTACAGCGCGACGATAGAGGAGTTGCGCAATAACGAGGCTATCAAACAGCGCTATCTCGCTGTGTAGGGCAGCTTCAAGATCTTGGCGCCAATAAAGTGCCTGGACTTGCAGGCTTAACCATAATTTAAGGAATTAAAGTGGAGCGTAACGAAGGACGAGGGCGCGTTGCCGTTGTGACAGGCGGTGCGAGCGGCATTGGTTTGGCCACCGCACAGGTGCTGATCAGCCGCGGCTGGCGCGTCGTAATCTCGGATATCAACGCCGAGGCTAGTCACGAGGCTGCCAGTTCAATCGGTGCTGACGCAGCGCCGTTGGACGTTACCGACGATGCCGCAACTCGGGAGTCATTTACGAGAATTGAAGAACGTATTGGCCCGATTGAAGCACTTTTCGCGAATGCTGGCCTTATCCAGCCGGGTGATCGGCCTGAGGATTCCCCGTTCGCAGAGTTTGACAAAGTCATCGCGGTCAACTTGCGAGGTGTGTATGTCTCCTGCGTCTCAGCAGGTGCGTTAATGGTCAAACGAGGCCGTGGCGGAATTGTGATCACGGGCTCAGTAACGGCGACACGTACCGCTCCGCTACATGCCTATGCCCCGTCCAAGGCAGCGGTGGTCCACATGGCCGCATGTCTCGCAGCAGAGTGGGGCCGAGCGGGAGTACGGGTCAATGCCGTTTCTCCCGGTTACGTCGCGACGCCTCCAGTCTTGGCCAACATTCAAAGTGGCAAACGCGATCGTCGACTACTGGTTGGCGGGTCAGCACTGGGTCGATTGGTCGAATCTGAAGAAATAGGGCGAAGTGTCGCGTTCTTGCTATCTGATGACGCTTCGGCGATTACCGGTATCAATCTTCCGGTCGATGCGGGTTGGCTTGCCAGCTCGCACCTCACAACATATGGCGGCGTGCGCGAGGCTCTCGGAAACGACCATCTGCCCAACCACTGAAGAATGACGACAGTGAACACTTCACCCTTCGATTTGACAGGAAAACGGATTTTAATTTCCGGGGCCGCCGGTGGCATTGGCAGCGCAACAGCGCGCCTGTGCGACGAGCAGGGCGCCAGCCTTGTGCTAGTGGACTTGCTAGACGAAGACCAAATCAGAGATCGGGTCGGCGAAAAGTTGGCGAGTAAATGAGAGATATACAGCCTTGACACCGGGTCCCGACAAGACGTGACGAAAGTCGCTCAACAAATTGGGCTTGTGTTCGGCCTGATCGATACAGCAGCGATCGTACCTCTCGATGACTGGATGGCCGACGACTGGGACGATGCACTCGAACAGGTCATTCGGGCGAACATTAAGGGACCACTTAACCTTACCCGTGCTTTTCTGCCTGGCATGATTGAAAGAGGAGAAGGCCGTATTGTTCTCTGCGGCTCCGTTGCGGGCTGGATGGGAGGCATTCGCTCCGGGCCACATTACGCTTTCTCCAAGGGAGGCATTCATTCGTTTGTACGTTGGCTCTCCCGCCAGGGCGCCCCCCATAACGTGCTTGTGAACGGCATTGCCCCGGGACCGGTGGAAACCGCCATGACCGAAGGCAAGGGATACGACCCTACGGGCTACCCGATGAAACGGATGGCGAAACCAGAGGAAATTGCCGCCACAGCAGTATTCCTGTGCGGTGCGGGTGCCGGCTACGCGTCGGGTGCCATATTCGACATAAATGGTGGAACTCATTTCCACTAAGTATCTTGCTAGCATCGCCAGCGCGGCGGTCGGTTGTGGTTATGGCACTGGAATCGCCGTTATTGCGTATGCGTCCGCTAACGCATATTGACCGCAGCGGGGCGGTCATTGTTGTCGATCAGGTCTGAGACTGCCGAAGTGCCTGCCAGCGGTGGGGCAGTAACTCCCCAATCTGGCTGGCGCGCTGCGTGGGCAGCCGAGCCAGCACATCCTTTAGATAGGCGTACGGATCGTGCCCGTTGAGTTTGGCCGAGCGGATCAGGCTCATCACTGCCGCGGCACGCTTGCCGGCCCGTAGCGAGCCGGCGAACAGCCAATTCGAGCGCCCGATGGCAATCGGCCGGATCTGGTTCTCGATCCAGTTGTTGTCCACGGGCAGGCGTGCGTCATCCACGAACCGAGTCAGCGCCACCCAACGCTTGAGGCTGTAGTCCAAAGCTTTGGCCGTGGCCGAGCCGTCCGTAATCTTCTGGCGTGAGCAGCATCCACCGGTGCAAGGCATCCAGTAGCGGTCTTGACCGGGCCTGCCTGATGCGTTGACGTTCATCGTGCGTCAGGTTCTGCACTTCGCGCTCAACCTCGTAGACTATGCCAATCTGCTGCAAGGCACTCTCGGCCACCTGGCTCTTGCCGCTGGCGTGCAGGTCAAAGAATTTGCGCCGCGCGTGGGCCAGGCAGCCCGCTTCAAGCACGCCGTGGGCGAAGCCGGCCTTGTAGCCTGCATAGTCATCGCACACCAGGCTGCCGCGCCAGTCGCTAAGAAACGAGCGGGCGTTCTCACCGGCGCGCGACTCGCAGAAGTCATAGACCACTGCCTTCAAGTCTTCAAACGCTCCCGGGGCATAGGCCCACAGGTAGGCCCGGTGTGTCTTGCCGTTACCCGGATTGAGCATCTGCACCGGCGTCTCGTCCGCATGCAGCACGCTGTGCCTGAGCATTTCATCCTTGAGCGCATCCACCAGCGGTTGTAATTGCACGCCGCATGAGCCCACCCACTGCGCCAGCGTCGAGCGGGCAGTGCCAAGACCTGCCCGCGCAAAGATCGCCTCCTGCCGAATGAAAGGGACTTCCCCGTCCCGAGTAGCAGCCATTGCGGCAACTGGCATCAAAGTGCCACGATGGGGTTCTCAACATCTCATCAACTCTCTCGAAAGGGGAAGCCTGAATCGCCCCGGGTTTAGTGGAGGCCCGTTGGGTTAAGTCAGACCGACGTTGCGGCCTGACTGGTTAATTGCCAATAGTAGTTTTCTTCAGCTTCGGCAGGGGGAATGTATCCGATGGGTTCCAGCAGTCGGTGATGGTTAAACCAGGACACCCATTCAAGCGTGGCCAGTTCCAGTGATTCCCTGGTTTTCCAGGGCGCTCTGCGATGAATCAATTCAGCCTTGTACAAGCCGTTAATCGTTTCGGCCAGGGCGTTGTCATAGCTGTCGCCCCGACTGCCGACCGACGGCTCGATACCCGCCTCGGCCAGTCGCTCGCTGTACCGGATAGACACATATTGCGACCCACGATCCGAATGGTGGATCAACGCATCGCCCTGTTGTGGTTGCCGGTCATACAAGGCTTGCTCTAATGCATCCAGAACAAAGTCTGTTCGCATGGAACTGCTCTGACGCCAACCCACTATCCGACGAGCGTAGACGTCAATCACAAAGGCCACGTATTGCCAACCCTGCCAGGTCGAGACATAGGTAAGGTCCGACACCCACAGCTGGTTGGGACGATCAGCCTGGAATTGCCGATTGACCCGATCCAGTGGGCGGGCAGCGGTCATATCGCCAATAGTCGTGCGCACCACCTTGCCACGGCGCACACCGCGCAAGCCCAAGCCTCGCATCAACCGCTCTACCGTGCAGCGTGCTACCGCCATGCCTTCCCGGTTCATCTGTTTCCAGACCTTGTCGGCACCATAGACCCGCATATTGGCTTGCCAGACCCGCTGAATCTCCGGCTTGAGGGTGTCGTCCGTCTTGGCGCGTGCGCAGCGCAAATCCGGGTCACGCCGCTGGGCCGCATGACGGCGATAGCCTGACGGGGCAATCTGCAAGACTTTGCAGATCGGCTCGACCCCGTGGGTGTCGCGATGCTTGTCCACAAAGTCTTTCAAGACTTGAGTCGGCGGCCCGGCTCCGCCTGGGCAAAAAAAGCACTCGCCAGTTTCAAGATTTCGTTGGCCCGGCGCAGTTCCTTGTTCTCGCGCTCCAGTTCCTTCACACGCTGCGCCTCTGCGGTAGTGACGCCGTCGCGCACGCCCGTATCGACCTCCACGCGCTTGACCCACTCATTGAGCGTCTGCGGCACGCAACCAATCTTGGGCGCGATGGATTCAATGGCCGACCACAGCGAGGGGTATTCGCTTCGGTGCTCCTGCACCATGCGCACCGCGCGTTCGCGAACCTCGGGGGAAAACTTGTTTGACTTCTTCATGGCTCAATCCTCTCAGAGATTTGAGCCTCCTCAATTCCCGGGGCGATTCAGTGCTGAGTTCTGACAAGGATTGCGGCTCCACCACCATGAACACGAGTGTGCCAACTGATGAGAATGCCAGCTATTGGCGCATCCCCCAATTGCACAGCCTTACCTGCGCAAACGGTAGCAAGGCATCGATTCAAACCACG
>JANPFZ010000342.1:0-11053 GCA_031423655.1 Polaromonas sp. | reverse complement strand
CCTCGCGCGCGGCGGCCAGCGGCAGTGGCTCGTCGGGCAAGTCTCTGGAGCCGGTGACGCTTTGCCAAAAACCGGGGTGGTCGGCGCGTTCGATCAACAAGACATCGAGCTGGGGGGTGTGAATCACTACCAGCACCGATTCGGGAATTTTGAAAGGCTCCACGCGATTCCCGTCTGGAGCCTGCGCTAATTTTCCGTGGCGCACGGTGCAGTCAAAAACGCGGAATTGCTGGGCCTTCAGGCTGGCTGAGGGTTGCGCAGCCGAATGTGCAACTCACGCAGCTGCTTCTCATCAACCGGGCTCGGCGCGTGCGTCAGCAAGCACTGGGCGCGCTGGGTTTTCGGGAACGCAATCACGTCGCGAATCGACTCGGCGCCAGCCATCATCGTGACGATGCGGTCGAGTCCAAACGCCAGGCCGCCGTGGGGTGGCGCGCCGTACTGCAGTGCGTCAAGCAAAAAGCCGAATTTCTCCTGCGCCTCATCCGGGCCGATCTTCAGCGCGTTGAAAACCTTGCTTTGCACATCCGCGCGGTGAATACGGACCGAGCCACCGCCCAGCTCCCACCCATTGAGCACCATGTCGTAAGCCTTGGCGATACAGCGGCCGGGGTCCGTGTCCATCCAGTCTTCATGACCGTCTTTCGGTGCGGTGAACGGGTGATGCACCGCGCTCCAGCGCTGGCCTTCCTCGTCGAACTCGAACATCGGAAAATCCACTACCCAGAGCGGCTTCCAGCCTTTGGCCAGCAGCCCGGCCTTCTTTCCGAATTCGCTATGCCCGACTTTGAGCCGCAAGGCGCCAATGCTGTCGTTGACAATGCGGGCCTTGTCGGCGCCGAAGAAAAGAATGTCGCCGTTTTGCGCGCCGGTGCGCTTGAGAATCTCGGCAACGGCCTCGTCATGCAGATTCTTGACGATCGGACTTTGCAGGCCTTCACGCCCTTTGCTCGCATCGTTGATCTTGATCCAGGCCAGGCCCTTGGCGCCGTAGATCTTCACGAACTCGGTGTAGCCGTCGATTTCGCCACGGCTCATCTCAAGGCCGCCCGGCACGCGCAGTGCCACGACGCGCCCGCCAACCGAGGTCGCCGGGGCACTGAAAACCTTGAAGTCGACCGTCGCCATCACGTCGGTCAATTCAGTGAACTCCAGGTTCACGCGCAGATCGGGCTTGTCGGAGCCGAATCGGTGCATGGCTTCCGAGTACGCCATCACCGGAAAATCTCCAAGTTCGGCGCCCAGCACAGTCTTGAAAATGTTGCAGATCATGCCCTGGAACAGGTCGCGGATTTCCTGCTCGTTAAGAAACGAGGTTTCGATATCTATCTGCGTGAATTCGGGCTGGCGGTCAGCGCGCAGGTCTTCGTCGCGAAAGCATTTGGTGATCTGGTAGTAGCGGTCAAAACCCGCCACCATCAGCAACTGCTTGAACAACTGGGGACTTTGCGGCAGCGCAAAAAACATGCCTTCGTTGACGCGGCTGGGCACCAGATAGTCACGCGCGCCTTCAGGCGTGCTTTTGGTCAGCATCGGCGTTTCGATATCAATGAAGCCGTTGGCGTCGAGAAACTTGCGGGTTTCCATCGCCACGCGATACCGGAGCATCAGGTTGTTCTGCATGTAGGGCCGACGCAAATCGAGCACGCGATGCGTCAGGCGGGTGGTCTCCGACAGGTTCTCATCATCGATCTGAAACGGTGGCGTGACGCTGGGGTTGAGCACGGTCAGCTCATGGCACAGCACTTCAATCTTCCCGCTTTTGAGGTTGTCGTTGGTGGTGCCAGCAGGGCGCGCGCGCACGATGCCCAAGACCCGCACGCAGAACTCGTTGCGCGCGTCTTCAGCGGTTTTAAACATGTCGGCGCGGTCCGGGTCGCACACCACCTGCACATAGCCTTCACGGTCACGCAGGTCGATGAAAATCACGCCACCATGGTCACGCCGGCGATTGACCCAACCGCACAGGCTGACGGTTTGGCCCAGCTGGGCTTCAGTCACCAGACCGCAATAACTTGAACGCATGTGGGAAACCTGTTTTTCAGCAATAGCCATGGAGATACTCAAAGTTTTTTCAGCGCCATTGCGCCATTTACAGGGGAGGATTGAGCGACTGGGCGGGCACTTTGTCGGCGCGCTTCACGGGGACGACAACGCCCATGGAAATCACATAGGTCAGCGCCTCATCAACGCTCATCTGGAGTTCGATGCAATCCGATTTTTTCAGCATGACGAAGTAGCCGCCGGTCGGGTTTGGCGTGGTCGGTACGTAAACACTGAGGTATTCCCCCGGCAGGTGGTTGACCACATCGCCTCCGGGCAGGCCGGTAAGAAAGCCTATGGTCCAGACCCCTTCGCGCGGCCACTGCACCAGCAGCGCTTTACGAAAAGCATTGCCGTTTTCCGAGAACAAGGTGTCAGACACCTGCTTCACGCTGGAATAAATCGAGCGCACGATAGGAATGCGGCTGAGCAGCGAGTTGCCCCACTGCACCAGGCGCTTGCCAAAAAAGTTGCTGGCAACGGCGCCCATCAGCAACACGATGACCAGCATCAACACCACACCAAAGCCCGGAATGTGAAAACCCAGCAGTCTGTCGGGATGCCATGCAACGGGAAGAATCAGCAGCGTCTGATCGAGCGTGCTGACGATCCAGTTCAACACCGCCAGGGTAATAACCAGTGGAACCAGCACCAGCAAGCCAGCCAGAAGCCAGCGGCGAATCGAACTCATCACGAAGTTTTGGAAGAACTGGAAGCGCTGTCGCTGCTGGCCGCTGGCGTTGCTGCAACAGGTGTCAGCCTGGATGTCGCTACCGGGGACGCAGCGGGCGCAACGCTGGCGCCGCTTTCGGCTGGCTTGGCATCGGCGCCGGACGCTACAGGGGGTGACGCATCGCCATCAGCGGGCTTGGCGGGCTTGGCGGGCTTGGCGCCGTTGTCGCCGCGGAAATCGGTGACATACCAACCCGAGCCCTTTAACTGAAAGCCGGCCGCCGTCAGCTGCTTTTTAAACGTCTCGGTACCGCAAGCCGGACAAACCGACAGGGGCGCGTCCGACATTTTTTGCAAGACATCCTTGGCGTGCCCGCAGGACTCGCATTTGTAGGCGTAAATTGGCATGGTGCTGGGAGGTATCCGATAAATAAGCGCCGAGTGGCGGCGCGGCGATTGGCTGGGGTCAAGCGCTGCTGGTCGTTTAAACGGTAGCGGTCGGCTCAAAACCAGGCCCATGTCTACCGCGGTGAAAAGCCCGCGATTATAGACTTTGCGCACCTGCCAGCCGCCAAATCACCCTGCCATCACGGTGCCGCCGTGGGGCAGAGCAGTTGTTTTTCAAAAAATGCGCACCCGCATCACCAGCTGCATTGCCAGTAGCCCCAAAACAAAGCCTATGCCACCATAAATAATGCTCTGGAGTAGTTTGTTGGTACGCTTTTGTTCTGCCATCAGTTGCTCAAGGTCGCGGCGGGTCAGCAAGCCCGGTGATTTGAGGTATTGCGTCAGCAGCCGCGGTAACCCCGGCAACAATTTGGCATATGTCGGCGCTTCAGCCTTGAGCTGCGCCAGAAGTTTTTCGGGGCCGACCTGCTCCAGCATCCACTTTTCCAAAAACGGCTTGGCGGTGCTCCAGAGATCAAGATCCGGATCCAGGTCTCGCCCCAGCCCTTCAATGTTCAACAAGGTTTTCTGCAGCAATACCAGTTGCGGCTGGATTTCGACATGGAACCGGCGCGAGGTCTGAAACAGGCGCATCAGCACCAGGCCGAGAGAAATTTCTTTCAGCGGCCGGTCAAAGTAGGGCTCGCAGCAGGCGCGAATAGCCGCCTCCAGCTCATCCGAACGCGTTTCGGCGGGCACCCAGCCCGACTCGATATGCAAGTCGGCCACGCGCTTGTAATCGCGCCGAAAAAAAGCAATGAAGTTTTGCGCCAGGTACTCTTTATCTATCTCGGTCAGCGTACCGACGATGCCAAAGTCGAGCGAGATGTAGCGCCCGAAGGTCTCGGGTGCCAGGCTGACCTGAATATTTCCAGGGTGCATGTCGGCATGAAAAAAACCGTCGCGAAACACCTGCGTGAAGAAAATGGTGACGCCGTCGCGCGCCAGCTTTTTCATGTCCACACCTGCGTCGCGCAGACGCTGGGTATGGCTGATCGGGACGCCTTTCATGCGCTGCATGACCATCACATCAGGCATGCAGTAGTCCCAGTGCATCTCGGGAATCATCACCAGATTCAAGCCGTCCATGTTGCGGCGCAGCTGGGCCGCACTGGAGGCTTCGCGCAGAAGGTCGAGTTCGTCGTGCAGGTATTTGTCGAACTCGGCCACGACTTCGCGTGGCTTCAGACGCTTGCCGTCGGCCGATGCATTTTCGACCCAGCCGGCCATCATTTTCATCAGCGCGAGGTCTTTTTCAATCGCCACCCTCATGCTGGGGCGAAGCACTTTTACCGCCACTTCTCGCCCGTCAGGCAGGGTGGCGAAGTGAACCTGAGCGATGGAGGCACTCGCAACCGGCGTCTGCTCAAAGGTTGCAAAAATTCGGTCTAGCGGTCGGCCAAACGCCTTTTCAATGATGGCAACGGCCAGGTTTGATTCGAACGGTGGGACCCGGTCCTGCAGACGCGCCAGCTCGTCAGCGATGTCGGGCGGCAAAAGGTCGCGCCGGGTTGACATGACCTGTCCGAACTTGACGAAAATCGGACCCAGACTCTCGAGTGCTTCGCGCAGACGCTCGCCGCGCGGTGCCCGCAGATTGCGGCCTACCGAAACCATGCGCTTCAGCAGGCGAATCCAGGGCTTCTGAAAACTCGAAAGTACCAGTTCGTCGAGGCCGTAGCGAAACACTGTCCAGACGATGAACAAGCCCCGAAAGAGCCGACTCATTCAGGGGCTCTCACGGCATCTGATGCGGGGCTGACGGGCGCGGGGCTGGCAAAAGCGGGTGCCGATGCGGCTTGCTGTGCGGTGGGCACCCTGGCCAAAAACTGCTTCAGCCCGGCGAACAGCCGGCGCCCTGCTTCGGCGATGGCATGCGCCGGCGCATCGCCGATCAGACGAGACAAATCTTCTTCAGCATCCCAGCGAAGGTTTTCGGCCAGCCAGCCCAGCTCGGCTGCGAGCTGCACGTCACCTTCGATTTTCACGGGCGGCGCTTTTCCTGACATCACGGACTGCAGCACGGTAAAGGGCGAATCGACCGGCACCGACAGCTCCAGGTCGACCCTCGCACCGGGCACGGCGCGGTCCACCAAACCCGCCGGTGTCACTACTAAATCAATAGCAAACAGGCCAATATTGACGTGGACTACCCGGCCTTTTTGCCTTAACAACCGGTCCTGCGCCGCCTTTTCCTGCATCAGGACGTGATTGAGAAAAAGCACCAGGCGTTGCTGCCCTTCGTCAACCACCCAAAGGGGTGGCTGCAGGCGGCTGGCAATGGACTCCAGAAAAGAAAAAGGGAACGTGTTATTCATACGTTCCCGATTTTGCAGCAGATTGCTTAGTGGCTGAATTAGCTCCCGCCGTTGAAGGGCATTCCTAGCCCAGTGGGGCTGCGGAACCGGCTTCGCCGGGCCGCAGGCGCAGCGGCCCCCTCGGGAGGCAGCGCATTACACGCAGTGAAAAGCGTGGGGGCCTATTGCAATGCCTGAACACCCGCCACCAGCCAGCCACCGCCGCCATTGCGCGGCTTGGTCATGTTCCAGACCTCACGGAACGGGCTGGCACCAGCCGATACATCTTCGCGGATCATTCCTGAAAATTCGACGCTGGCCATGTACGAGTCGCTGAGCTCTTCGATGCCGAGCAGTTGCGCATTGAGCATGACCACGTCGGTTTTGTTGCTGACACCGCCAGTGTGCGACTCACGGTCAGCCAGCTGCGCCTTGATTTGCTCGAGCATTTCGTCGGTCATCATGGCACGCAGACTTTGGATGTCCGAGCGGTCCCAGGCGTCTTGCAGCGTGGTGAAATTCTTTTTACAGGCTTCAAGAAAGCCATCGGCATCAAACCCGGCTGGCACGCCCCATGACTGCGAACCCAGCAGCGCCGATCCAATCATGGAGCCGCCAGCACCCGCACCACCCGAGACCTCGCGGTTTGCATCAAAAGCGCTACCCGCGCGTTCGAACGGACGGGCCGACGAATCGTTGCCGACGTTCTTCGGGTTATAGACGGACGACGGCGAAGCATTGCCTGCACCTTCAAAAGCAAACGGTTCACGCGTCCGGCTTCCGTCGGTCGCGCCCTTGCTCTTGAACTTGCGCATCACAAAGCCGACTACCAGCATGATGACCAACGCCAGCAAGGCAAACATGATGATCTGCCCGAAGGCGCCACCCAGACCAAGTGACGAGGCCAGCCATGCCAGACCCAGTCCAGCGGCCAGCCCACCCAGCATGGCACCCCATGGACGCTTGGGTGCCGCAGCACCTGCAGCCGCCGGGGTTGCTGGTTTTGCCGCATTGGTTGCGGAATTGGCACCGCCTGGCGCGGCTTCGCGCTGCGTCACATTGGACGACTGCTTGCCGACCGATTGTCCGCCGCCCAAGCGCTTGGCCTCAGCATCAGCCCCGGCAAGCGCAAGCGTCACCGCCAGCACAGCGGCAAGAACCATAGATCCAAGTTTTACAGACCAGTTTTTCATATCGTCTCCTTAAGCGCGATTTTCTTCACGTTGAACCAACTTAAATTTTTCAACACTTGATTGCAACATGCAAGGCCACCACTCCGCCCGTCATGTTGTGATAGTCCACATGACCGAAACCACCTTTGTGCATCAGGGTCTTCAACTCATCTTGCCCCGGATGCATCCGGATCGACTCGGCCAGGTACTGGTAGCTTGATGCGTCGTTGGCTACCAGCATGCCCAATCGCGGCAATACATTGAAAGAATACCAGTCATAGAGTTTTTCCAGCGGTTTGGCCACTTTCGAAAACTCAAGCACCATCAGCTTTCCGCCCGGTTTGAGCACCCGATTCATCTCGCGCAACGCGACATCCTTGTGCGTCATATTGCGCAAGCCAAAAGCAACGGTCACCAGGTCAAAGCTGTCGTCTGCAAAGGGCAGGCGCTCTGCGTCGCAGACCAGCGTTGGCAAGCTGACTCCGGCATCGAGCAAGCGGTTACGCCCTTCGCGCAGCATGGCTTCGTTGATGTCGGTGTGAATCACCTGGCCGCTGCTACCCACTTTGGGTGCGAAAGCCAGCGCTAGGTCGCCGGTGCCGCCGGCGATATCCAGCACATGCTGGCCTTCCTTCACGTTGGCCACCAGCACCGTGTAGGCCTTCCAGGCGCGGTGCAAGCCCATCGACATCAGGTCGTTCATCATGTCGTATCTGGGGGCCACGGAATCAAAAACGCCACGAACCCGGCGCGCCTTGTCCTGCTCGTCGACGGATTCAAAACCAAAATGGGTGCTGCTCATGGGGTGAATGCTAGGCTGCTCGGTCGTGTTGCGGGGCCACAACCCCATAAATACTCAGGTCATTGACCGGCCTCAGGGGCCAAATACAACAAAGCACCGGCTCGCTGGGCTGGTCGGAATCGGTCAATGGCTGCTGCACGAATGACCACCGGATACCACCATGGCTGAATCGCGGTCAGCGCCCGCCGCCTGCAAGCGGCGGTTGTAGTCGTCCCACAACCGGCTTTGTTCATTGCCCAGGTAATACAGGTAGTCCCACGAAAAAATGCCGCTTTCGTGACCGTCGGAAAACACCGGTTTCACCGCGTAGTTGCCAATCGGCTCCAGCTCCACCAAATTGATGTCGCGCTTGCCAGTTTGCAGCACTTCCTGCCCGGGGCCATGGCCCTGCACTTCGGCCGAGGGCGAATAAACGCGCATCAACTCGAACGGAATCTTGAATTCCCTGCCGTCGGAAAAAACAACTTCGAGCACGCGAGACTGCTTATGAACCGTCAGCGCTGTCGGCGTCGGGGAATCGGATTGAAGACCGGCCATGGTGCTAATTGCTTTCTATTCCGAATAAATCAAGAGCTTAATTTCTGCGCGATCAAGCGGTTGACCTGCTGGCAGCGCTCAGCCACCTGCCGAATTTTGTCATCATTCACAGGTCGAGCCGGCGCAGCCCAGACCGGCGCCGGGAAATGACTGTCCCAGCCAAAGCGCGCAATCACATGCCAATGCAGGTGGGGAACCACATTGCCCAATGCCGCCAGATTGACCTTGAGGGGCTGAAGCTCGCTGCGCAAAATTTGTTCGATCAGGACGACCGCGTTCATACAGATGTTGCGATCTTCAAGAGAAAGGTCCGAAAACTCCGCCATATGCTGCGTCCAGACCACGCGGTAAAAAGCGGGAAACCCGGCTTCAACGGCCTGAATGATGCGAAACTTTTCATGGCGGAAAACCAGCAACCCGCCGTTCGTTTCGCACAGCGGGCATCCTTTCACACTGACCTCAGGCAAGCTCAGACCAGCACCCGCTCGATGCCGCCATGATTGGCTGCCTCGACATAAGTGGGAAGCCAGTCTATGCCCAGAATCTGGTTCGCCATTTCAACCACGATGTAGTCTGCTTCCAGCAGTCCGTTTTTCATGTCGTCACCGTAGCGCGACAGGCCTTGCAGGCAGCTCGGGCAACTGGTCAGAATTTTGACGTTTTCCTTCTCGCCCAATGAACCTGCAGCTCGCAACTGCGCCTCGCCTTTTCGCAGCTCTTCTTCCTTGCGAAAGCGGATCTGCGTCGAAATGTCGGGCCGGGTCACGCCCAGCGTGCCCGACTCGCCGCAGCAGCGCTCGTTTTTCAGTACGTTATCACCCAGCAGCGCCTTGACGGTTTTCATCGGCTCCTGCAGCTTCATCGGACTGTGACACGGGTCGTGGTACAGATAACCCTGGCCCGGTTGATCGGTGCGAAGCGTGATGCCTTTTTCAAGCAGATATTCGTGAATGTCGATGATGCGGCAACCCGGGAAAATCTTGTCGAACTCATAACCCTGCAGCTGGTCGTAGCAGGTGCCGCAACTCACCACCACGGTCTTGATGTCTAAGTAGTTCAGCGTGTTGGCAACCCGGTGAAACAGCACGCGGTTGTCGGTGATGATTTTCTCGGCCTTGTCGAACTGGCCGCTGCCGCGCTGCGGGTAACCGCAGCACAGGTAACCGGGCGGCAGCACCGTCTGCACGCCGGCATGCCATAGCATGGCCTGCGTTGCCAGGCCGACCTGAGAAAACAAGCGCTCGGAACCGCAACCCGGAAAGTAAAACACCGCTTCGGTCTCTGCCGTGGTGTTTTTCGGATTGCGGATGATAGGCACGTAGTCTTTGTCTTCGATATCGAGCAAGGCACGTGCCGATTTTTTTGGCAAACCGCCGGGCATTTTTTTATTGATGAAGTGAATCACTTGCTCTTTGACCGGCGCCTTGCCCACCGTCGCCGGGGGAGCAGCAGTCTGCTTGCGCGCGAGGCGACGCAGCAGGTCGTTGGCCAGGCGCTGCGCCTTGAACCCGACATCGACCATCGCGCTGCGCATGAACTTGATGGTCTGCGGATTCGTCGCGTTCAAAAAGAACATGGCCGCCGCGTTGCCGGGCCGAAAAGACTTCTGCCCCATCTTGCGCAGCAAATTGCGCATGTTCATCGAGACGTCGCCGAAGTCGATATCGACCGGGCACGGGCTCAGGCACTTGTGGCAGACCGTGCAATGGTCGGCCACGTCTTCAAATTCTTCCCAGTGCCTGATGCTGACGCCGCGCCGGGTTTGCTCTTCATAAAGGAACGCCTCCACCAACAGCGATGTCGCCAGAATCTTGTTGCGCGGGCTGTACAGCAGGTTGGCGCGCGGCACATGCGTGGCGCAGACCGGTTTGCATTTGCCGCAGCGCAGGCAGTCTTTCACGCTGTCGGCAATCGCGCCGATGTCGGACTGCTGCATGATCAGCGACTCATGGCCCATCAGCCCGAAACTCGGCGTGTAAGCGTTGGTCAAATCAGCAAAGCCAGCGTCATCAGAGCCGTTTTTATATGCTTTTTCGACCTCCAGCCCAGGTAATGCCTGCGTAAGCAGCTCCTGATTTCGTAGCAACTTGCCTTTATTGAAACGCCCTTCCGGGTCAACCTTGGCTTTGTAATCAGCAAACGGTTTCAGCTCGGCGTCAGTCAAAAACTCCAGCTTGGTGATGCCGATGCCGTGCTCACCCGAAATCACGCCATCGAGAGAACGCGCCAGCACCATGATGCGCGCCACGGCGTGGTGCGCCGTCTGCAGCATTTCGTAGTCATCGCTGTTGACCGGCAGGTTGGTATGCACATTGCCGTCACCGGCATGCATGTGCAGCGCAGCCCAGACGCGGCCCTTGAGCACCCGTTTGTGAATCGCGGTGCATTCTTCGAGGATCGGCAGGAACGCGCTGCCGCCAAAGATGGTCTGCAGCGGCGCGCGCAGCTGCGTTTTCCAGCTGGCGCGCAGCGAGTGGTCCTGCAACTGGGGAAACAACGCATCCACCTCCTGCAGCCAGCCGGTCCAGAGGGTGCGAACTTCAGAGACGAGCGCCAGGGCCTGCGCGACGCGATCTTCCAGCAAGTCGGCCGAGGGAATGTCGTTGGCGTCGTCTGATTTACCCAGCGGCAGGTTGCCACGGCGGAAAAACGCATCCAGCTCGTCGCACAGCCTGATCTTGTTGGCCAGGCTCAGCTCGATATTGATGCGCTCGATGCCGTCGGTGTATTCAGCCATGCGCGGCAGCGGAATTACCACATCTTCGTTAATTTTGAAGGCGTTGGTATGGCGTGAGATAGCGGCCGTGCGCTTGCGGTCAAGCCAGAACTTTTTGCGCGCCTCAACGCTGATAGCGATGAAGCCCTCACCCTGACGCGAATTGGCGATGCGCACCACCTCCGACGTGGCGCGCGCCACTGCATCAGCGTTGTCGCCGGCGATATCGCCGAACAGCACCATCTTCGGCAGGCCGCCATGTTTTTTCGACTTGGTGGCGTAGCCGACCGCTTTCAGATAGCGATCATCCAGATGCTCCAGCCCGGCAAGAACGGCGCCACCGCGCTTTTGTTCGGCGAACATGAAG